>JAYVGE010000031.1:0-2158 GCA_043772515.1 Flavobacterium sp.
CTCAAAAAAAACACGGTACACCTGCGGAGAAAAAAGAGGAAATGCAAAAATCGGTTACAATAAGCCCAGCTTTAGAAAAATCAAGTGTAGCAAAGTCCAATCAGGTGGATGATATGGCAAATCAAAAAACGAAAAAATTTGATGCCAAAAAATTCTCAGACGCCATTTTGGATAATATCAAAAAAGTGATCCCAAAAAACAAAGAGGAAATGGAGAAAGACCAAACCTCTTCTGAAAAAATGGGTAATGCACAGCAAGGTATTGCGGATACGCTAGAAAAAGAAAAACAAGCTACCAATGGCGATTTATCGAATTCTGTAAGTACTGCTCCAGATCAAAACAGTGTTGTCACAAAAGCAGCTATGCCGTTGCCAAAAGAAGATATTGGAGCCTATCCTATTGTTTCCAATCCGGGATTTTCTCCACCGCTTAAAACTCCTCAGGATAATGACCTGTCTTCCGATTCAAAAAAGATTGACGATGAATTGGCGAACAACAACGTTTCTGAAGCACAACTTCAAAATGGAAATGAAGCCGCTTTTGATCACTCATTGGTAGAAAAAAAAGAAAGTCAAAAAAAAGCGGAAAGTACACATCAACAGTATTTAAAATCGGCAAATCCAATTGCAAATTCCACAAAAAGTAGTACCAATACTCTGACTCTGGGAGGACTCGCCAAAATGAATGCCACTAGAAACAAACAATTAAGCCAAGTCGAAAAAAACAAAGAACTTAAAAAACAAAAAGAAGAAGAAGTTCGAACCAAAGTTGCAACAGACCTGAATAAAATTTATGATGACACCAAACTTTTGGTAGAAAGCAATCTGAAAAATCTAACTGAAAAAGTAAACAAAGATTTTGATGAAGCACTTGATATTGCCAACAAGGCCTTTGAAAAAAATGTAAAAGAAAGAACCGATACCAATTGGTTAGAAGATTTAGCCAATTGGGCAGCAGGAATTCCAAATGACATTAAGAAAGTCTTTATTGAAGAGCAAGATAATTTCATCAATTCGCTGGCTCCTATCGTTCGTAAAATTGGTGATTTTGTAGAAAAAGAATTGAACAAAGCTACAAAAGACATTGAAGATGGAAAACTCAAAACGCAAAATTACTGGAAAAATCAGGACAAGGACACTCAGAGAATAGCCGGCGAAGTATTTGCTCATGCCACTGATCGGTTTTCAGAACTTGATTCCAAAGTAGAGGAAGCAAACGAAGGTTTAAAACAAAGCATTACTACCAAATTTAATGCTGCAGTCGCCAAACTAGAAGAAACATTCGACAAAATTCAAGAAGAAAACAAAAGCTGGCTGGAACGCGCCTATGATGCTGTTGTTGGTGTAATAAAAGCCATCATAGAAATGAAGAATCTGTTGCTCAACATATTGGCAAAAGTGGCAGATGTTGTTGGGAAAATTATTCTGGATCCTATTGGCTTCCTATCCAACTTACTGGATGCAATCGTTTTAGGTTTTCAAAATTTTGGCAAAAATGCTTTAGAACATCTCAAAAAAGGATTCTTTGAATGGTTGATGGGTAACATGCCTCCGTCTATAAAATTTCCGAAGCAGTGGGACTTAACCGGAATTTTTGAATTTATAATGTCGGTTTTTGGACTTACCTGGGATAACATTAAAGCCCGAGCTACCAAAATGTATGGAGCAACAGTAGTCGCTGCACTAGAAACCGGTTTCGAGATTTTTCAAATTATTAGAAAAGAAGGTCTTGGCGGATTGTGGAATTACATCAAAGAAAAAATTGGTGATCTCAAAGTCATGGTAGTCGATGCCATACAAAATATGCTTATCGAAACTGTAATCAAAGCAGGAATTACCTGGGTCATCAGTTTGTTTAATCCAGTGGGAGCCTTTATAAAAGCATGTAAACTCATTTACGATGTCATTAGTTGGTTTGTCAATAATGCCAGAAGGATATTGGATTTAATAAACAGTATTGTCGATAGTACTGCGCTGATTGTCGCTGGAAAAATAACTCAAGCCGCAACATTTGTAGAAAATTCATTGGCCAAATTAGTGCCAATAGCCATTGGATTTTTGGCTGGATTATTAGGGCTTGGAGATTTAAGCAAAAAAGTACAGGCACTACTCGATAAGATTCAAGCTCCTATTAACAAAGCCATAGATTGGGTGTTAGA
>JAYVGE010000032.1:0-2154 GCA_043772515.1 Flavobacterium sp.
AACGTAATTACGGGTTTGATAAAAGCTAATTTTCCTGCAAGAATAGCCTTTAGAGTTTCGTCTAAAATAGATTCCCGCACGATTTTGGATACCCAAGGAGCCGATCAATTAATAGGTCGTGGAGATATGCTTTATACCAACGGAAACGAGGTAGTTCGAGTACAATGTGCTTTTATTGACACCCCCGAAGTAGAGAAAATTGTTGATTTTATTGGTTCTCAAAAAGCGTATGCAACGGCTTATTTGCTTCCTGAATTTCTTGGAGAAGAAAGTGGCATCAATCTTGATGTAGATGTAGCAGACAGAGACACTTTGTTTAGAGAAGCTGCCGAAGTTATCGTTAATGCACAACAAGGGTCGGCTTCCTTATTGCAAAGGAAACTAAAATTGGGTTACAACAGAGCGGGTAGATTAATCGATCAGCTCGAAGCAGCAGGAATTGTAGGTCCTTTTGAAGGGAGTAAAGCACGGAGTGTAAATATTCTTGATATGAGTTCTCTGGATCAGTTTTTTAACAACGAGCAGTCTTAGTTTGCTTAATGTAAGTGCGAAAAATAGCCTTAATTACCCAAAAAAATCAACAATAATACCAAAACTAATATCTCAATGATACAACAAAAAGTAGTCAAACTACGTCTTATCTTCATAGCCTTTTTATTCCTTCTTGGATTTTCAATGCAAGCACAAGATAAAAAAGCAAAAGCCCTATTAGATCAAGTTGCCACAAAAGTAAAAAGCTATAACACGATTGCAATTGATTTTAAATATTCTCTAAATAATGCCAAAGAAAATATTAATCAAGACAGCAAAGGCAATGTTACTATAAAAGGCAACCAATTTGTATTGAATTTTATGGGGGTGACTAAAATTTTTGACGGAAAAAAAAACTACACCATTGTTCCAGAAGACGAAGAAATTACGATCTCTAAGGTAAGCGAAAATGATGACAATGCGATTACTCCATCCAAAATGCTAACTTTTTTTAATTCTGGGTTCAAATATTCTATGGATGTTTTGCAAGATGTAAAAGGAAGAAAAATTCAATATGTTAAACTCATACCTATAAATGCCAAAGACCAAAGAAAAGAAATACTACTGGGAGTTGATGTACAGACCAAACACATTTATAATTTAATAGAAATGGGTAAAAAAGGAACAAAAACAACTTTGACGGTGATTTCTTTTAAAACTAATCAACCATTGTCAAAAAATCAATTTACCTTTACCCAAAGTAAATATCCAAATTACTACATCAATAAATTAGATTAAATATTTCGGTGAAAATTCTTGACAAATACATCCTAAAAACATTTCTGATTACATTTACTACTGTATTTGTAATCCTTTTTTTTATATTCATTCTTCAAACCGTTTGGTTGTTTATTGCTGAATTGGCAGGGAAAGACCTGGATTTTATGATGGTTATCAAGTTTTTAATGTTCTCAATGCCTCGAATTATTCCGTTAGTATTACCACTATCGATATTACTAGCTTCGATAATGACTTTTGGGAATCTAGCCGAAAACTACGAATTTGCGGCAATGAAATCGTCTGGTATTTCGTTGCAAAGATCTATGAAGTCTTTGATAATATTTATTTCGGTATTGAGTATTGTTGCCTTTTTTTTTGCTAATAATATAATTCCTTATGCCGAATTTAAATTTATAAATTTCAGAAAAAATATAGCTCAAGTAAAACCTGCTATGGCTATTGCCGAAGGACAATTTAGCGATGTTGGAATTTATAATATAAAAGTTAACAAAAAATCGGGTGAGAACGGTAATATATTAACGGGTATTACTATTCATCAAAAAGCGGTTAATGGTGATGGTAGTAAAACAGTAATCAAGGCAAAAGATGGCGTATTGATTAGTAGTGAAAAATCAAGTATTCTTCAATTGGTTTTGAATAAAGGGAATTATTACCAAGATATAGTTCCTGAAAACTATGGAGATAGAGACAAAATGCCTTTTGCAAAAAGCGCCTTCGAAAAATATACTATCAATATCGATTTGTCGCAATTGAACAAAACGGAGGATGATAACGAAAATATTGCAAATACGAATTCAATGCTAAATGTTACCGAATTAAAATACACATTAGATTCTTTGCATAAAAACCTGCATAATGATATTCTTTCTTTCTCTGAAAACA
>JAYVGE010000033.1:0-13371 GCA_043772515.1 Flavobacterium sp.
GGTTGTTGCAAAGCAAAAATACTTTGACAGATTTCATCAATTTTAATGTCGAGTTTATCAATCTTATGCTCCGTTTTTTTTACCTCTTTTACTTCGGCAGCAGCGGGTTCAGAAAGCAATGATTTAACAGCTTCCCCAACTTGAATTTCGGCCAAAGTGCCAATCTTAACGATAATCCCTTTTAATTTTTCTAGTTCTATTTGAAAGTGTGATGCCATATTTATAAATTTTATGATTGAAAAAATTAAAGATTTAAAAGATATTTCAATCTTCAGCTAATTTTTATCCAAATCTTCCTGTAATATAATCTTCCGTTTGCTTTTGTACTGGTTTTGTAAAAATAGTATTGGTCTTGCCCATTTCTATCAATTCTCCCATATAAAAAAAAGCAGTATGATCACTTGTTCTAGCAGCCTGTTGCATATTGTGGGTTACTATAATAATCGTGTATTGCTCTTTTAATTCATGAACGAGCTCCTCAATTTTTGAGGTCGAAATAGGATCCAAAGCACTCGCTGGTTCATCCATCAAAATAATATCTGGACTTACTGCCAAGGTTCTAGCAATACACAAACGTTGTTGCTGCCCACCAGAAAGCCCCAAGGCCGAATCGTCTAAACGGTCTTTTAATTCATCCCAAATAGCTGCCTTACGCAAAGAGGTTTCTACAATTTCGTCTAATTGAGTTTTGTCTTTCAAACCGTTTATTTTGGGCCCGTAAGCAATATTTTCGTAGATCGATTTCGGAAAAGGATTTGATTTTTGAAAAACCATCCCTATTTTTTTTCTAATATTTACAACATCTACATTTTTATCATAAATATCGACTCCTTCTACCAACATTTTCCCTGTAATGGTCACATCTGGTATAAGGTCGTTCATTCTATTAATACATCTTAAAAAAGTAGATTTTCCACATCCAGAAGGTCCAATCAATGCCGTGACTTTATTGGCAGGTATGTGCATCGAAATTTCTTTTAATGCTTTTTTTTCTCCGTAGTATAATGACAAATCATTAACCTGAATTTTTATGTCTTTCATTTTTTATTTGTTAGGTCTAAAATAATAAATTATTAGCTAAGATTTAAAATTATTTTGCTCTACTTCTAATTCTAGATCTAATAATTACCGCTACTAAATTTAATGATAAAGTCAAGATTAGAAGCACTAATGTGGTAGCAAATTGAATTGGCATTGTTTTCTCTACGTCGGAAGACTGCGTAGACATGATATAAATATGGTATCCTAGGTTCATAAACTGATCGCTCAACGATTCTGGCAATGTCGCCAAATAGTACGCCGCACCTGTAAACAAGATCGGAGCCACTTCGCCAGCTCCTCTACTAACGGCAAGAATAGTTCCTGTCATAATTCCAGAAATAGATCCTGGAAGCACCACATTTTTGATAGTTTGCCATTTGGTAGCACCCAATGCCAAACTAGCTTCTCGAAGTTCTCTGGGTATGGTTTTTAAAGCTTCTTCTACCGAAACAATAATTACAGGAAGCGTCAGTAAAGACATCGTTAGACTGGCCCAAAGAATGTTAGGTTGCCCCCAATGCAAAGCACCTCCATTAAAAACTTTATCAACACCTCCACCAACAAATTGAATGAAGAAACCCAGCCCGAAAAGTCCAAAAATTATTGACGGAACAACTGCTAAAGTACGTACCGAAAATCGAACAGCTGCTGCAAACTTAGATTTTTCGCTTGCATATTCGGTCAAATAAATTGCTGTAACAGTCCCAAAAGGCACCGCAGCGATAGACATAACAACTACTAAAATAAAGGTACCTATCAATGCAGGAAAAATACCTCCTTCGGTCATTCCATTCGTCGGAAATGAGGAAATAAATTCCCAAGAAAACTTTCCTCTTCCTTGGTAAATAATAATTCCTAGGATAACCAAAAGTACTGCAATGATTAAAAAAACGGCAACTTGAGTGATTCCAACAACTACTTTCCCTTTAACATCAACCCCTTTTCTCTGGCTAAAAAAAAATGGATTCTCTAATTCGATTATTTCTTTACTCATGATTTATTTACCTTGAAATTTTTTGATCAATTTACCTTTAACATAAAACTCTGCAACTGCATTTAATGCAAAAGAGAAAATAAAAAGTAACGATCCGATAAAGAACAATACACTATAATGTGTTTCTCCAAAAACAGTTTCTGCCATTTCTGATCCAATCGTTGCCGCAAAAGTACGCACACTCTCGAAAGGATTTGCAGACAATAATGCTGCGTTTCCTGTTGCCATTAATGCAATCATGGTTTCTCCGAAAACACGACCAATTCCCAAAAGCAATGCCGCAAAAATTCCGGGGGTTGCAGCAGGCAAAGTCACAAAAAAAGCAGTTTGCCATTTACTGGCTCCCAATGCCAAACTGGCTTCGGTATAGGTTTTAGGAACCGCAGAGAGTGCATCTTCAGAAATCGTATAAATAATAGGAATAGCAGCCAATGCCATGGCCACTCCACCAATAAAGGCGTTTAATCGAGAATCATATCCAAATATATTTTGAAAAAAAGTAGCCAATACCATCAAAGCAAAAAAACCAATTACTACTGATGGAAATGCGGCTAGCATCTCGATAATCGGTTTTATAATTTCTTTTTTCCTTTTGGAGGCAAAGCAAGAAGTATAAATTGCTGCCAAAATGGCGAGAGGCCCAGCAATAAGCATGGCTATAAAAGTAACTTTTAGAGTCCCGATTAGCAAACCAATCAATCCAAAACGAGGATTTTCGGATACGGGAACCCATTCTGTAGAGACAAAAGTACTCCACGTTTTATCGGCTCCTTCCTTATTTTCAGAAACGACTTCGGGAGTTTCTTCGGCAGCTACAACTGTTAAATCTTCTTTGGCATCTCCATACGTTTCTGGTTGCAAATCGGCATTAGAAACAGGTTCTGCTCCGTACGCTTCTGGCTTCAAATCTTCATTTGACACCGATTCAGCTCCATAACTTTCTGGTTTTAAACCTGTTGTTACTGCACCATACGATTCTGGCTTATCTGTTGTTGTTGCTTCGATTTTGTTCTTCGCTTTTGCTTTATCTCCAAAACTAAACAAGGGCAAAGATTCTTTGAAAACAAAAATAAAGATTAGAAAAATGATTGCTATGGATAAAAATGCAACCGAGGAAATAATTTTTTCGGCAAGAAATTCTGATAAGCGAAATTGCTTCTTAAGACTTTCTTTGGTGAAACTTGAATTGGTGTAAAATTCGGTATTCATCGGAATTATTTAGGAATTCATATAAGGTAAAGCAAAAAAGCACTCCCCATAAATTGATAATGAAGAATGCTAGTTAAATTTTAATTATTTTAATGGATAATATCCAACCCCTTCGATAACTTTTTGTCCTTCTGCGCTTAAAATCCAATCGACAAAAGCTTTTGTTTCTCCGGTAGGTCTTGACTTTAGGTACATAAACAAATATCTTGTAATAGGATACGTTTTATTTTTGATAGTAGCTGCCGTTGGCAAAATTCCTGGACTTTTATCATCTTTTTTTACTTTGCAATCTTTAACTCCTTCTGCATAAGCAGCACCTCCATAACCAATACCGTACTTGTCTTTCTTTACAGCATTTACAATAGCTGCGGTTCCTGGCAAAGTCTGACAAGTTGGAGAAAAATCTGTTTTTACCACATTGTCTTTAAAGAAACCAAAAGTACCAGAACTACTCTCACGTCCGTACAATTTGATACCTGCATCTGCTCCTCCTACTTCTTTCCAGTTGGTAATTTTACCAGCAAAAATTTGCCCAATCTGTTTTATTGTAAGCTCATTTACCCCATTGGCTTTGTTTAAATAAACCGAAAGTCCGTCTTTTGCACAAGGAATTTCGACTCCTAAAGTATTGTATCTTGCTTTTAATTTTTCTAATTCTGATGGTTTCATCGGACGACTAGAGTTTGCAATATCGGTAGAACCATTAATTAAGGCTGCAATACCAACACCCGATCCTCCTCCAGTAACTTGAATGGTAGCTCCTGGGTTTTTTTTCATATACACTTCTGCCCATTTTTGAGACAAAATTACCATCGTGTCCGATCCTTTTATAGTTACTTTGGTCAAAGAAGTAAAAGAAAATCCTATTGCCATTATAACTAGTAAAATAGCTGCTAATCTAAATTTTGTTGTTTTCATTATATTTATTTCTATGTTATTAAAATTTTGCTTGAATGCGTATTGTAAAAGTATTATCTGTTTTATCTTTTGCGTATTCTCCTTTCAAACTCGGATGTGCACTTTTCTCATTTATTGGTAAGCTGTACCCAGCAACAACTTTTATATTATCGTCATAAAAATACTGCCAAGAAAAAGACCAACTATCATATTTTAAATCATTGACAACACTAACTGCGTCTCCCGACAAATGCTTATTAGGATCCCAGCTATCAAAACGCACGGCAAACTGGTGACTGACTCCTATGTTTTTAACTAATGTTAAATAATATCCATTAAAATCACGTATCCCATTAAAATTAAACCCTGGATTATTATTCGCAACAGGAGAAGCTGATGTTGATTTCTCTCCCGAAATTACACCCGAAAGGTACTCTCCTTTAAAAGACATCCCTCCTAAAAAATCATAATACACTCGTAATTCTCCACCAAACCATTTTTTTTGAAAACTATCTCCCAATTTTGCTTCAAAATTCACATTATTCTTATCACTAAAAGTCCCTGGAGCCAAAACAGTTGTGTTTCCCAAATAAGAGTGTGCACCTACGTCTACACCTAATCCTTTTGACGGAAATTTAAAAGAATATACTGTTCGTACCATTACATCTTTCTGATTATCTACGTCTCTAATTTGGTTTGGAAGTGTTCCTTCTCCATAATTCCCATTAAAAACAGCTAACTGAAATTTTAATGGAATCTCATATTTGGTTTCAAAATCGGCTTCAATCTTTGCTCCTAAATCTCTTTCTTGAGGATATAAAATCGAAGACATTCTACTTCTTTCTAATAGTTCTCTTGAACTAGAAGAAAACTCAACTTCGTAACTCGTTCTATTAAAGTGCCCCATAAACAGCTTAAAGGTTTGCAACCATCGATCTGTCAAAACTACATAAGCATCTCTTAATGTTACTTTATCAAATGCATAATCTGGTTGAATTACAAATACGGCACCATTAACAGGCTCATACATTAATTTCACCCTTGCTCTGCGAATAAAAAAGGAATTGGTAATTGGCGGCACACCAGTAGATGGAACAAAACCATGACCTCCAGGCCCCCAATAATCGTACATTTCGTATTGCGCTTGGATGTATCCTGAAAACTTAATTTTAGTTAGTTTAGATAAATCGCTATCCATTGTCGCCAACTTTTCATCCAAAGAAGAAAACTGCATCGAATGCTCGTCTAAAGATTCTTTTAAAGACTCAATACTTAAAGTCTTTAGAGAATCGATTGGCATTGTTTGTAGCGAATCTACAGCCATTACACTAATAGAATCTCCTACAACAACCTGAGCTTCAGCCCATACCGAAATCAAAACAACAATTCCTAATATAACTTTTTTCATTGTTAAACTATCTTAGATTAATTTTTTGCAAAGGTCAGACTGCAATGTTAAATTAATGTTAAGTGAATGTTATTGTTAATTTATCGTTGCGTTTACGTTAACTAATTGTAAATAAAATAGTATTAAAAAATATTTATCTTTCGAACAGATTCAAAAAGACAAGAAATCATTATGTATAAGAACTTCAAAACTAGATTACATTTACTAAGCAAACTCTTTTAAGGTTATTACAGAGGTTCACTAAATCCCCACAAAGAATCGCAGAATTTGTATTCTTTTATGTGAATAGCTACAAAACAACTTAACCGTATTTACTCTTATTACGATTTACCTTGTTTGGTCTGTATATTCTTTACTTTCTCTATTGTAAATGAGAATTCTGAACCAATACCAAACTCACTCTCTACATATATTTTTTCTTTGTGCGCTTCGACAATATGTTTTACGATAGCCAAACCAAGACCAGAACCGCCCTCAGATCGGGATCCGCTTTTGTCTACTCGATAAAAACGTTCGAAAAGTCGGGGAATATTCTGTTTTTCTATTCCTTCTCCGTCGTCGGTAACCCGAATTAAAATATTCTTTTTGGTTAGGTTTACCACACTTAATTCTGTAGACCCACCTTCTTTACCATATTTTATAGAATTGACAATCAGGTTTTCTAAAACTTGTTGAATCCTGTCTTTATCGGCATGCACAAAAATGGGTTGTATGTACCGATTCTCGAAGGAGAGTTTTATTTTCTTTTTGTCGGCTTTCATTTCGAGTAAGTCAAAAACATTTTGAATTAATTCGACAATATCAAAATCTGAAAATTCAAGATTCAAATCGCCCGATTCTAATTTGGTAATCATATCGAGATCTTCTACAATATATATCAAGCGTTCGACTCCTTTCTCGGCGCGTTTCAAATATTTTTTGCGCACCATTTTGTCATCCATTGCTCCATCAACAAGCGTAGACAAATAGCCTTGTACAGTAAACAAAGGTGTTTTTAATTCGTGCGAAACGTTGCCCAAGAACTCTCTTCTGTAGGCTTCTCGTATTTGCAACATTTCTATTTCTAGCTTTTTGTCGGTAGCAAATTTCTTTACTTCTCGAGTCAAAGTTTCCATATCGGTCGTTATGGGCTGATTGATGAAGGAGCTCGATTCTAGGAGCGAAACATCATCGTATATTTTCTTTACCCTTCTGTAAATAAACCTTTCTACTCGGTATTGTAGCACCAAAAAAGCAAAAATATAGATTACCAGAAACGAAACAATACCAAAGATAATTATTTTTTGAGGTTGGGGCTTAAAAAAAAGTCCCGCCAGAATCATAACAAAGCCCGCTGCAAAAAGGCTAATGAATAAGCCCGATTTTATTGCGAATTTGTATGTTTTTTTAAAATTTATTTTCATTTACACCACTTTCAATGTCAATTTCTATGTCTGGAATTCTAATATTTTAATACTCAAACTTCGAATTTGTACCCAACTCCTTTTATTGTTTTAAAAAAATCTTCTCCTATTTTCTCTCGCAATTTTCTAATGTGTACATCAATTGTTCTTCCGCCAACAACCACTTCATTTCCCCAAACTTTATCCAAGATTTCGTCTCGTTTAAATACTTTTCCTGGTTTTGAGGCCAAAAGATAGAACAATTCGAATTCTTTGCGAGGCAAAGCGATTTCGACATTGTCTTTTACGATTTTATATTCTTCTCTATTTATTTCGATCCCACCTACATTAAGTGTATCGCTATTGTGTTCCTCTTCTT
The DNA here is from genome assembly GCA_043772515.1 of Flavobacterium sp. GTDB lineage: Bacteria > Bacteroidota > Bacteroidia > Flavobacteriales > Flavobacteriaceae > Flavobacterium. The sequence continues at coordinate 7,311 of JAYVGE010000033.1, forward strand.
TTAATCTACGCAACAAAGCCTTTACCTTACTGACCAATAATTTTGGTTTAATGGGTTTGGTAATATAATCGTCGGCTCCTGCATCAAAACCAGCAACTTGAGAATAATCTTCGCTTCTTGCTGTCAAGAATGTAATAATTACATTGTTTAATTCAGGAACTTTTCTAATGTTTTCGCAAGCTTCCATTCCGTCCATCTCTGGCATCATAACATCCATTATAATAAGGTCTGGAATTTCTTTTTTGGCTACGATTACTGCTTCTTTACCATTTGTGGCAGTAAATATTTGATACCCCTCTTGAGCAAGATTGTATCCAACAATTTCTAAAATATCTGGTTCGTCATCTACCAATAATATCTTCGTGTTTTTTTTCTTCATAAGACAGCAAAAATTGTGTTTATATCATTGATTTGTTATGACACGAGCCATTCAATGATTTCAATTGCGATTGTAAATATAAACATTAACTACAACTATCAAATAATAAAATATTGACTTAACGGTAACTTAATCTGTTAACAATTTCGTAATGCAAAACAAACAAAATCATAACTAGTAAGTAACTTAAACTTTACAAGTGTGCCATTACTTTGCCAAAAATTAAAACAACACAATGAAACGCACATTATTATTCTTAACACTTTTTATTACGGCAATTACTTTTTCGCAAACAAAAGGAACGATTAATGGAACATTGACTGACAAAGAAGCAAGTAATCAGAGTTTACCATTTGCTAACATAATAGTAAAAGGCACAGATGCCAATGCTACTACAGATCTCGACGGGAAATACTCCCTAAACGTAAATCCCGGAAAATATACGGTTCAATTTAGTTTTATAGGTTACGAGCCAGTTGAAGTTCTAGTAACCGTTTCTGGCGGAGAAACCGTAACGATAAACAAGGCATTGGGTTCTGCGGGATTCAAGCTAGAAGATGTGGTGATTAAAGTAAATGCAAACCGAGAAAAAGAAACCGCATTGTTGCTAGATCAGAAAAAAGCGGTCGTATTTAAGCAAAGTATTGGTGCTCAAGAAATGGCTCGTAAAGGAGTTAGCGATGTAGAGGAAGGTTTGACAAAGATAACTGGAATTACAAAGGTCGACGGAAGAGGATTGTTTGTACGAGGACTAGAAGACCGCTACAATAATTTATTGATAAATGACCTAGCTGTTCCATCAAACAATCCATTTAAAAAAATTATCCCTTTAGATATATTTCCGACAGATATTGTAAGTGTAATTGAAACTTATAAAACTTTTAACTCTAACATTTATGGAGATTTTGCAGGAGGTACATTTAACATTATAACTTCACGTGGTAGCAAAAGTCAAACCAAACTTAATTACGGTTTTGGCTACACCACAAATAACAATTTAGAAAAATTTTTAATTTCTAAAGACGGAAATTCTACTAAAGATTTCTTTGGTTTTTCTGGAAACGAAAGAGAGCTTCCAAAAGTTTTAGGGAAAACTCCTCAAAACAAGCAATTAACTGCTGATGAATCTTTAAATCAATTTGGCTCGGGTTACGATGTAGAAGAAACTAAATCACCTCTAAATACTAATTTTGGTTTTTTACATACAGAAAAAATTAACATTGGGAAAGATCAAAATTCATTACAATATTTACTATCCATAAATTACGATAATAAATTTCAGCTAAGACAAGGTGTAGATCGTTTTTTTAATTCGGCACAAGGGAATTATGACAACGATTTATATACTACACAGTACAAATTTACAACCAACACTTCTTTGTTGGGGGCTTTAAATTACAAAACAAAAAGACTGAATCTTACTTCAAATACTTTTTATTTGAAAACCACCGAAAATATGATTCAGGATCAGATAGGCTCTACCAACGGAACAACAACAAACACAAATGGTTTTATCCGATTAAACCAACTTCAAGAAACTACTTTTTTAAATTCGCAGCTATTTGGCACTTACAAACTAAGCGAAGATGAAAGAAAAAACATAAAAATGGGGTTTTCTTATTCCAAAACAAACTATGAACTTCCAGACAGAAAATCTTTCAAAGGGGTTAAAACAGACAACAATACAACCTCTGTAAATTATTCTGGCAATAGTTTATTCAGACAATATTTAGACTTTGATGGAAAATACCATGTTTCGGGCTTATTAGAATATAATTGGTTGTTTGGAAACGAAGACAATTCAAAAGCACATAAAATTACAGTTGGTTATAACGGCTATTTGAACAAAATGGAATCTATTTTTAGATTTGTAATTTCACAAAATTTAGCTACAAACACAATTTCATTCCCTACAAACTCTCCAGACAGTGTTTTGGCAACTGAACTTAAAAATGAAAACTTTACCTATAGAGAAGGGACGAACTCTACTTATAAAGCAAAATTACAAGAATCAGTGAATGCTGGTTATGTTGACATCGCTTTTAAATTCGGAGAGCAGTTTGACCTTAATGCAGGAGCTAGAATAGAACAAACGAACAGAGAAACAAAATATAGAGAATCAGGAAGTTTTGAAGATCCTTTTGTAACAAAAATAATTGACAAAATCGACCTCTTACCGTCTCTGAATATGAAGTATAAGATGAATGAAAATTCAAGCTTGCGTTTGGCAGGATCTAAAACCATTACAAGACCTGTAATTATGGAGGCTTTCCCATTGGAATTTGTAAATCCTGACGGAACAATTGAACAAGGTAATCAAAATGTCAAAAACAGTGACAACTATAATTTTGATATAAAATATGAATTATTCCCAACTGACAAAGAGTTAATCACTATAACTGCTTTTTCAAAATTTATACAAAATCCTATTGAACGATTATTTAAACAATCAGCAGGAAGTGGTGGTCAAATAATTACCTATGACAATTCTAAAAAAGCAGTTTTATACGGAACGGAATTAGAATTTCAACTTCAGTTAGATAGAATTTCAAATACATTAAAATATTTTTCTTTCGGATTTAACACTTCATTAATGTATTCAAAAGTTACCATCGATACAAACACTGGAAATGCCGAAACAATTGCGAATGATGCTAATCCTTCTAGAAAACTTCAAGGAGCATCTCCTTGGATAATAAATGCTGATTTAAAATATGAATTCGACTTTAGTCAAACTTGGAAAAACACCATGTCATTGGTATACAATGTTTATGGCAAACGAATTTATGCGGTTGGAACAAATGGATTAGATCATTATTATGAGCAACCGTTTAACAAACTTGATTTCGTCTGGACAAATAAGATATCCAAAAACTGGGATGTCAAATTTTCTGCAGACAACATTTTAAATCCTACCTACAAGATTATATTAGGAAGCGAAAGTAAAATAAAAATCACCGAAAAAGACCTAACCGTTAAAGATTATAAAAAAGGAGTTGGATTTTCTTTGAATCTATCTTACAGTTTTTAATTAGAGACGAAGACAATGCTTAACATTGACATAACTTCATCTTTTAGATTAAATTACTTTTTGATAACCTTAAGTTAGCCTTAAAAAAGAATTCAAAACATAGATTTGCTAGGTATTAAAACAACAAATTAACAAACAAAAAAAATGAAAAAATTAGTATTCAGTCTTGCCATTTTGGCATCAATTTTTACAAGTTGCTCAAAGGATAATGAAGAAACCCCAGTAAAAGCTCCAGTAATTGGAGAAATATCGGGTTTAATAACTGCTAACAAAACATATGCATACGGTACCTACACATTAAAAGGGATGGTTCAAATTCAGTCAGGAGTAACTGTTACTATCGAAGCTGGCTCGACTATAACTTGTGATAAAGCCTTAGGCGAAAATGGATTAATCGTTTTAAATGGCGGAAAATTAATAGCAAATGGTACTGCATCTGAGCCAATTGTATTTACAGAAAAATCAAAAACGGCTGGTTCATGGGCAGGAATTATCATGTATGGCGACGCTCCTATCGTTAATTCATCAACAGCTCCGGCACCTCAAACTGCCACTTCTGAAGATGGTTTATCAAAAATTTACGGTGGTAGCAATGCAACGCACAATGGTGGTTCATTAAAGTATGTAAGAGTAGAATATGCTGGACAAGTAATTACTACAAATAGTAAAGAACACAACGGTTTTTCTTTCTATTCTGTGGGATCAGGAACAACTTTAGATCATTTAGTATCTTACAAGGGAGCCGATGACGGATTTGAATTTTATGGCGGAACGGTAAGTTTATCTAATTCAATCTCTTACGGAAACACTGATGATTCATTTGATTGGCAAGATGGATGGAGAGGTCAAGAAAATACAAACTGGTATGCTTACCAAACAGGAGCTGCAAACTACGGCATCGAAGTTGAAGCAAAAAGTGTTAATAACGATTTTTGGCCAAAAGTTACCAACATTACATTAAAAAGAGCTACTGGAACAACTACAGAATCACAATCTGAAGTACAGATAGATGCTTTCCAATTTAAAAAAGAAGGTAATGGCGATTTTAGCAATATTGTAATTGATGGCTTTAAAAATCAAACAGTTCCAACAGCCGTTAACGGAGGAGCTATTCAGGTTCTTGATTTAAAAACGTATGACAACCAAATTGCTAAAGGGAAAGTAAAGTTGACAAATGTTAAAATAACCAACACAGATAACACATTTGTTTCTGGAGTGCCTGCCTCGTTTACGGTTACAGCTGCTAGCTTTTTACCTGCAACAAACTGGTCAGTTAGTACAACTGCAACTGGTGCAACTTTAACAAGTGGTGCTTGGGCAACAGTTAATGGAGTAGACTTAACTAAATAGTTCTACAAAAACATAATCTTTTATAAAAAAACACTTCTCTTATCGAGAGGTGTTTTTTTTGATTAATTCTAAAAAATAATTCCTATATTTACTCCTATAAAACAAGACAATGACAAAAAACTACTTTTATAGTATAACTTTATTGCTTTTTTTCTTTTGTTTGAGGGCTTCTGCTCAAGACTCAAAGCAACAACCAAAACCACAAGAGGCTACCACTATCGAAGGGCTAAACTTGTACCCAAACCCTGTAAATAACGGTAAAGTATACATCACAACAAAAAATGATTTAGAAAAAGAAGTCATTATTTTTGATGTTTTAGGAAAAAAAGTACTTCAAACACAACTAAGCTCAAAAGAATTAAATGTTTCTAATTTGTCTCCTGGAGTTTACATCATCAAAATCACAGAAGAGAATACCTCAGCAACACGAAAACTAATTGTACGATAATACTTCGTATAAAAATCACAAAGCTTCAATAAAAATTGGAGCTTTTTTTATGCTCAATTAAAAAAAAATACAATTGACTTCTCTTTTCTAAAACAGCAAACGCTTTTTCAATTACACGACTCCTTTCTTCTTTTTTAATTACTTTTGTAAAAAAAAATCTTGATTACAACTTCTGATATTTTTACTCTTTCCAGTCCAAAGCAATTCGAAAAAATGGCTTTAAAAGTATTTCGATTTCAATACGAAAACAATGTCGCGTACCAAGAATTCTGTACCTTTTTGAAAATCGAAGTACAAAAAGTAAAAACAATACAACAGATTCCTTTTCTACCCATTCAGTTTTTCAAAAGCCATACTATAGTCTCCAACACAAATCCCATTACGACTACCTTTAGCAGTAGCGGAACAACCGGAATAATTACCAGCAAACATTTGGTAACAGACATTAGCGTTTATGAAGAAAGTTACCGCAAAGGATTTTCTCAATTTTACGGCAACATTCAAGATTATGTTGTTTTGGCATTACTTCCCTCCTATTTGGAACGAGAGGGTTCGTCGCTAATTTACATGGTAGAAGATTTGATTCGATTATCGAACCACGACGACAGTGGGTTTTATTTGCACAATCACGACGAACTCATCGAAAAACTCCTTGCACTAGACCAATCGGGACAAAATGTAATTTTAATTGGTGTAACCTATGCTTTATTGGACTTGATAGAAAAAAAAAATTTTCGGCTCCAGAACACCATCATTATGGAAACAGGTGGCATGAAAGGCAAACGAAAAGAAATGATTAGAGAAGAATTGCACGAACAACTATGCAATGGTTTTGGAGTAACAGCAATTCATT
>JAYVGE010000034.1:0-2152 GCA_043772515.1 Flavobacterium sp.
AATAGCAGTCAACAATCTAGCCGAAATTAACTCTCCTTTAGACAAAACCTCATCCTTAATTTTCACGCTATAATCTCCAATCAGGCTCACGCCTTCAAAAAGTTTCTCCAACTTATTGAACTCTTCAGACAAGTCCACATCGTCATAATCATCTTGCTGATAACTTTTAAAATCCTCAAAAAGAGGCTTGTAATTCCCGTTTTTAGAAGCCAAAGCCAATATGTTTTCCAGTTCATCCGTAGCGTTACCACGTGCCGAAACTACAACCGCAATCTGTTCTCCGTTATTTACTTTTCCAGCAATAATTGCCACCACTTTATTGATTCCGTCTCCATTTGACAAAGACTTTCCTCCAAATTTTAATATCTTCATTATTCTATTTTTTTAAGTTGAAATCTCGTTTCAACCATTTTTCATCTCGTTTCTTCAAACTCTTTTTGGGCGTGCCACCATTAGAATATTGACGTGTACATTTAGAACAATAAGTATATATCTAAATGTACTATTTATCAATAAGTTAGACTTTTTATCGTTCACTTAAATTCACCTAAATTCTTTATAATTCATCAGTGATGTAGCAATGGTGTAGCAAATAGTGTATCTTCGCTACACCAAAAAAAACAAAACTATGGCTACATTGAAGTTTGTATTAAGAACTAAAAGCGAAAGTGCAAATATATACGTTTACTACTCAATTGACAAAAAAACACGTTTATATCGCAAAACTGGAAAAATCATAAACCCCAAAAATTGGAGTTCCGATAAAGGGAGACCTTTAATGCGGGATGAGAATTTGAAAAACCTTTCTTTTTATTTAGACCGTTTGGAAGCCACCTTAAAAGAAAGCTATAATAATGCTATTGGAAAAGGTACAGAATTTACGGGAGAATGGCTTCAAGATCAAATTGACACTTTCAACGGTAAAAAAATTCTTGTTGATTTAGACGTATTGACCAACTACATCAACAAATATGCAGAGGATGCCCCATATAAAACCAAAGCAAACGGCGAGATAGGACTCAGCAAAAGTCGGATAATCAACATAAAGAAGTTTTATAACCGAATTAAGGAATACGAAAAAGAGACCATGAACGGTAAAAGTATCTTGGTTAAAGACGTAAACCCTCAGTTTGTGGAAGAATTTAAACGCTGGCGATTGTCCAAAGGCTACTCCATCAATACTGTTGGTGACAATATTAAATCCTTTAAAACAATTTGTAATGATGCTTCAAGAAACGATATTAAGACATCGCCCAAATTAATAAACATAAAAAGTATTTCAGAATCCAAAGCACCCGAAGCCATTATCTTTTTAAGCGAAGAGGAGCAAAAAACCATTAAAAATATTGCTCTAATACGTGAATCCCAAATAAACGTGCGAAAATGGTTATTGCTCGGTTGTTTGATTGGACAGCGCGGTGGCGATTTATTGAATATAAAAATAACGAACATAAAAGAATTAGGCGGTATCAAAATAATCGAATTAAGGCAACAAAAAACAAAAAAGTTAGTTTCAATTCCTTTGAATGAAGATGCACAGGATATTATCAAAGACGGTTTACCCTATAAAATTTCATTAAAAAACTTCAACAAGCACATAAAGGATATATGTAAATTAGCAGATTTGAACACCCCAACCATAGGACGTAAAAAAATAACCAATGATACCCCAACAAAAAAAAGCTATTATCCAAAGTGGGAACTAATGAGTTCTCATTGTTGCAGACGTTCCTTTGCCACTAATTACTACGGACTCATTCCCACCCCTATACTTATGAATATTACCGCACACGGCACAGAAACCATGTTTTTAGCTTATATTGGGAAACCTAATATTGATTATGCTTTGCAAATGATGGATTACCTAAACAAATTAAAACCAAAGGAGAATATCCCTATAATGGAAGCAATTTAGGAATACTGCACAATAAATGACTAAAGAAAATTAAAGAGATTATATAAAATCTCTTTAAATGTTATCTACAGCATTAAAGCCAAAACGACGTAAACAAGTTAAGAGTGAACCTCTTTATAATACTAATATAAAGGGGTTACCTCTTAAGTCATTATCGTTACAACCAAAGCAACAAAAAGCATTTACTCAATAAGGAATTACAAAAAAATAGTATCTACGGCATTACAGCCAAAACAA
>JAYVGE010000035.1:0-2151 GCA_043772515.1 Flavobacterium sp.
GAAAAAATATAAAACGATGAAAAACCTACTATTACTAGCGACTTGTGCGATATTACTTTTCAGTTGTCAAAATCATGCGCAAACAAACAAAACAAATACAGAAAAAATGACCAAGGAAAATATCTATCAATTTAAAGTAGAAGATCTATCAGGAAAAATCTTTGATTTTGCATCTCTAAAAGGAAAAAAAATATTGATTGTTAACACCGCTTCCAATTGTGGATACACTCCACAGTACGAACAATTAGAAACCTTGTATAAAACCTACAAAGACAAAGGTTTTGTAATTATTGGCTTTCCTGCCAATAATTTTGGAGCACAAGAACCTGGAAGCAATAAAGAAATCGAAAGTTTTTGCAAATTAAACTACGGAGTATCTTTTCCAATGATGGGAAAAATATCTGTAAAAGGAAACGATATGGCTTCGATATATCAATTCTTGACTCAAAAATCTAAAAACGGATTGCAAGACTCCAATGTAGAATGGAATTTTCAAAAATATCTTATCAATGAAAAAGGAGAATTAGAGCAATTATTTATGTCTAAAGTAAAACCAACCGACGACAGGATTGTAAATTGGGTTAAGGGGTAGTTTTTTAGGGGTTAGTAGTCTTTTTTTAGGGATTCGTAAAAATGTAATGAGAAAAAATAATAAAAAAGCAGTTTCAGAAATGAAACTGCTTTTTTATTGAAAAATCTCACTTCGACACTTCGACAGGCTCAGTGACCGGCTTTACAGGCTCAGTGACCGACTTTGACAAGCTAAGTGACTGGCTTTGACAGGCTCAGTGACAGGCTTTGACAGGCTCAGTGACCGACTTTGACAAGCTCAGTGACTGGCTTTGACAGCTGTCGTTTTAGTCGAAGATAAATTTAAGTCCTCTTTATGGATTGCGATTTCTATCTCAGAATTAATTGCATGAATACCAAATCTAGCCAATGATCAAATTTGTATCCTACCTCACGAATAGTACCTGTAGCTTTAAACCCCAACTTTTCGTGAAATGCGATGCTACCTAAATTTTCTGCATCAACGGCTCCAATCATATTATGGTAGCCTTGTTTTTTTGCTAATTGAATTAATCCAGAAAGTAATGCAGAACCAATTCCCTTTCCTATAAAGTCAGAAGACACGTATACAGAATGTTCTACCGTATAACGGTATCCAATTTTTCCTCTAAATTGCCCGTACGATGCAAAACCAATTGCTTCACCATTGAAATCGGCTACAAGAATCGGTAAGTTTTTGACTCTTTTATCTTCAAACCATTGCTTTTGCGCCTCAATAGACTGTATTTCATAATTATAATTTGCAGTAGTGTGAACGATAGAATAATTAACAATGTCTAGTATTTTTTCTATATCATCAGGAGTAGCAACTCTTATTTTAATTTCCATGTAAGAATGTATTATTTGCTGCCAAAATTAAGAAAAATAGGCAGAAATAAAAGGAAAAGCAGTAGCAAGTTTGTAACTTTGTAATCAGAAAAATAAAAAAATGATTTACCCCAAAATACCTTTAGCCCAAAGCATACTTCAAATTTGTTTGTCCAAAGGAATCACCAAAATTGTAATTTCCCCAGGTTCTAGAAATGCCCCTTTGACTATTGGTTTTGCCAACAATCCTAAATTCGAGTGTTTTAGTATCGCCGATGAGCGTTGTGCTGCCTTTTTTGCACTCGGAATAGCACAACAAACAAAACAGCCTGTCGTACTTGTATGTACATCGGGCTCTGCTTTACTCAATTATTACCCTGCTTTTTCAGAAGCTTTTTATAGTCAAATTCCGCTTGTTGTAATTTCTGCCGACAGACCTTTGGATAAAATTGACATCGGAGATGGGCAAACCATTCGACAAGAAAACGTATTTGCCAACCATTCTTTATACAACGCCAACTTAAAAGAAATATCGACAGAAAATGACTTAAAAATAAATGAGGCTATAAATATTGCAATTACCCAAAAAGGGCCCGTACATATTAACGCTCCTTTTGAAGAGCCTTTGTACGAAACTGTTTCAGAACTGTCTGTTGCTGTCAAAATTCTTGCTTCCATAAATGATACTAAGGTTATTTCTATAGATAGGATGTCTGATTTTGTAACAATCTGGAGTAGTGCCACAAAAAAAATGGTACTTGTAGGCGTAAATGA
>JAYVGE010000036.1:0-13339 GCA_043772515.1 Flavobacterium sp.
GTATCCAATAGTTTGTAGCTACTGCTTTTGTGAGATAAAGAAGTAATAATCCAAGCCAACTAATAGTAGGTCCTGGTAAAACAGGAAGGAAGCTTCCGATAATTCCAGCAATCATGCAGATTAAACCCGTAATAAAGAGAAGAATATCCATAAATTTATTTTAAGAATTGTGTAGTATTGATTGTTGTCTATTTGGCTACGCAAAAGTAGGAGAAAAATAATGATGTTGTTTGTAATGATATAATTACTTTAGGGGATTATAAAATAAGTGTGTTTATTTTACGCCTGAAAGAAATTGATTCGATTTTCTCGTTATTTTTGGCTTTTTCGGGATTAAAAAATATTTCAATAGCCTAGTTATTTAGAACCAACGTTCCTGCTCTCTCATCCTTTCTTCAAGGGATGTCGTCCTGAAAAGACTGAAATAACTTGGTTAAATTTTGTACGCTCTATTTTAAAACCTTTCAAAAAGTGATATTCTATGAAGATTTTTGTCTTTCTAAAGTGATTAAAAAATAATAATTGTATTTTTATACTTTATTTATTCAATACAAAAAAACAAAACTTTGAAGCATTATTATCTTTTTTTAGTAATTCTACTGTTTAATTCCTGTAAGTATTTTGAAGAGCAAATACCTTCTGAAAAAGAATTATTACAAAAGGAGTTGAAGTCCATCAATTGGAAAGAAGTAGATGAATATCCTTCGGTGGTTGACTGTGATAAAATAGCTGATAAGAAACAACGTCAGCAGTGTTTTTTTGATTTCTTAATCCAACTTATTCAAGAAAAACTCGATGTTGATACTTTGTATATATTGTACCCTGAATTAGATACCATTGCAGTAAAAGTAACTGTTTATCCTAATTCGGCATTGCAGTTTGATCCTCAATTTCCTAAAGATTCGGTGGCTTACGATACCGTTAAAATAGACAGTATTTTACATGCACGTTTAGTCGATTTTCCTAAAATAAATCCAGCAATCAAAAGAGGAATTCCTGTAAAGACACAGTTTATACTACCTGTGATTATTAAAATAGAATAGGTAATGCCATTTACTTTTTCACATCCGGCCATTATTCTTCCATTTTTTAAAAATGAAAAATTGTCAATTACTGGTTTGGTAATAGGTTCAATGTCTCCTGATTTTGAATATTTTATCAGAATGGGAATGCAAAGTAAAGTCAGTCATACTTTTTTAGGAATACTATTGGTTGATCTTCCTTTAGGTATTCTAGGGTCATTATTGTTTCATGAAATAATAAAACGACCTTTAATAGAAAATTTGCCTACAGCTTTTCAAAAAAGACTATATGTTTTAAAAGAATCGAAATGGATAGATTATTCTAAAAACAACATTATTCTTGTTTTGATTTCGTTTCTAATAGGAATCATTTCTCATATTTTATGGGATTCATTGACACATAAGACGGGGTATTTTGTTCGTGAAATTTTTCTCTTAAATAATAAGATTTATACTGTTCCTTTTTATAAAATTATGCAACACGCAAGTTCATTAATTGGAATGATATTTATCTTGTTTTTTTTGTACAAATTGCCATTTGAAAATGAGAGTGTAAAAAAAATACATTTTAAATATTGGTTTTTAATAGTGTTTTTTGCTTTTACTATTATAACAATAAGATTTTTGTTTGAGACATCGTATATGCAAATAGGAAATGCAGTTGTAAGTGTGATTTCTGCAACAATTTTGGCGATAACTTTTGCAAGCTTAATTTTTAGAAAACAATAAAACTATCTTGTAAAGCGTCTTCCTTTCCATTCGTATTCTCCAAAAAAGGAATACAAGGCTACGCTAACGCTAAAAAAGGGATACAGTAAACTACTTAAAATAAGATAACTCATTTTTCTTTGATTCAGAAAGAAGCTTGCCTTGTTAATTAAGATTGAATCGACAATAAACTTTAAAAGGAAGAGTAACCCTAGGTTTTGAAAAGACAGCAAGCCAATGAGAAAAAGGCAAAGGCTTAAAACGATAACTAGATTTCCGAAAAAAACCACCAAACCTAGCCTTTTGCCAAAATCACTTTGGTAAGATGTTGTTTTTGATGCCCATCGAACGCGTTGGTAGAATAATGATTTCCAGTTATCTAAAGGTTTTGTGAGGACAATATTATTTTTTGTTTTTAGGTAATGTACTTTTTTAGGAAATTGAGTAATTGCTTTTTGTAATAAAAACACATCGTCTCCGCTGGCAATTGAATCATTTCCATCGAAACCATTCAGTTCTCGAAAAAGAGATTTTGTATAAGCAAGATTGGCACCATTACACATAAAACCTTTTTTTATGCCAAAACTGCCAATGGTCGCACCTTGTAAACTTGCCAAATCCAATTGCTGGAAATGCTGTAAAAAGGAATTGTCGCAATCATAAGTTACCGCGCCAGCAATCATCGAGACAGTATGTAGCTCGATGTAATTATTGAGAGATAATAACCAGTTTTTATCGACTATACAATCGGCATCAGTAGTGATAATCCATTCGGTATTTACGAATTGTATCGCTGTTTGAATTGCATCTTTTTTTGGGGAATTAGATACCCGAATATTTTGTATTATCCGAATATTAATTTTTGATGGGGTTTTATAAAGTGATCGAATAGTGAAGCCGTCTGAAGAATCGTCGTCAATTAGAAGTACTTCAAATAATTCTGCGGGATAATTTAGTTTCGATAAACTGTCCAGGAGTAGTGGTAAATTTATGACTTCATTCCGAAAAGGAACAATAATGGTAAAGCAGTTTTTTGGAGGCAAGCCAAGATAATCAAAGGAATTTATTTTGGTTAACCCAAAAATAAGCCAACTTATAGTCAGAACATAAACGAGTACTATGCTTAATAAAACATAAATCATTGTTTTTCTTTGGGATTACTAATTTCCCCTTTCTCGGAGGCAGAGCTTGTTTTTTCGGAAGCAGAGCTCGCCGAAGCAGAAGTAGCGTTTGTATTCTCGGTAGCTGAACCTGTCGAAGCTTTAAAATTCAATACATAATAACTTCCGATAATCACGGGTAAAACCACGTTTAGAAACCACATTAGCGAAGTGACAAAAATTACCACCCATTCGTTTACGCCCAGTATTCCGAAGAAATAAACCGCCACACTCCCTTTTACGGCAAAGTCCAGGAATTGAAAAGTAGGCAAAGAAGAAGCCAGAAAGTAAACGCTGGATACGGCTGCCATTAAAATGAAATAAGGTAAGTCAATATCAAATGCCAAAAACAAAAAATAGTACTGATGCGAGAAAACTAAATACCTAAGAATAGCCAATATCGTATTTTTTTTATGAATCGATTTTGGAATTTCATTGATTTTATGAATCAATTTCTCTATAGAATAGCCTTTGATATTGACCTTCTTTGAAAAAAATAAAATTCCAAATAACAAAAAACAAGCTCCAAAAAGGATTGTAATAGTTTTTGGGGTAATCACATTGTATTGCACATTGAAATACAATAATCCAAAAACACCGAAAATCACAGTCAAGATCATCTGAATTCCGTTGCAAACCAAGTTTAAAAACACGACTTTTTTGGTGTCTTTTTTATCAAAGTACAATGCTTTTCCGGCATATTCCCCCACGCCATTTGGGGTAAATAATCCTGCTGTTAATCCTGCCAAAACCTGCTTGGTCGCTTCTGCGAGAGAAATTGATTTGAGATAAGAAACCAAATATTTCCATTTTAGAATTTCAAAAAAGCGATTTAAAACGCTCAGAAGAAGAATAAAACCAATCCCTAAAACCGATTGATTTTTATGAAACAACACCAAGAATTTCTGCCAGTCGAGTTTGTCGTTGTTGGCCAGTTGATTGTAAATAAAATAAAAGGCACCACCAACAATCAAAAGTTTGACTAGAAGTACGAGGAATTGCTTAGTTTTGTGTGGAATTGAAATCATACCGCAAAGTAAAGGAAAAAAGCCCCTAACCCCCAAAGGGGGAATGAATAAATAGAGGTGTTTTCAAAAAAATGCAAATATATTAATTAGTAAAATTCGTGTTGAACCTTGAATAAAGAACGTATCATATTAGGAATCGACCCCGGAACCACGATTATGGGTTTTGGATTGATAAAAATTGTTAATAAAAAAATGAAATTCTTGCAACTCAACGAATTGCAATTGTCCAAATACGACAATCATTATCAAAGATTAAAAATGATTTTTGAACGCACTATCGAGTTAATAGAAACACATCATCCCGATGAAATTGCGATTGAGGCTCCTTTCTTTGGCAAGAACGTACAATCGATGTTGAAGCTGGGTCGCGCGCAAGGTGTGGCTATGGCAGCAGGGCTTTCCAGAGATATTCCCATTACTGAATATGAGCCCAAAAAGATAAAAATGGCCATTACCGGAAACGGAAATGCCAGTAAAGAACAAGTGGCCAAAATGCTTCAGCAATTATTGGGACTGAAAGAGTTACCCAAAAACCTAGATTCTACAGATGGATTGGCAGCGGCAGTTTGTCACTTTTTTAATTCTGGAAAAACGGTTGGGGAGAAAAGTTATACGGGTTGGGATGCTTTTGTGAAACAAAATGAGCAAAGAATAAGCCCCCTAGCCCCCAAAGGGGGAAAATAAAATGTTTTTAAATTCTTTCTATAAAATAACTATTTATGTTTTCTTCAAAATATGTTTCAAGTTTTATCTCCTCCCCTTCGGGGAGGTCGGGAGGGGCTATATACATACACATACAATTCTGCAAGCAGGCGTGTCATTACTGCGATTTTCATTTTTCGACTTCAATGAAGAAGAAAGAAGAGATGGTTTTGGCTATTGCCAAAGAATTGCAAATGCGTAAAAATGAGTTTCAGAATGAACTTGTTGAAACCATCTATTTCGGAGGAGGAACGCCATCGGTATTGACTACGGAAGAAATCGAATTCTTGATTACCGAAGTTTACGACCATTACACGGTTGTTGAAAATCCAGAAATCACCCTAGAAGCCAATCCAGACGATTTGTCGAGCGAGAGAATTCTAGAATTGTCCAAAAGCCGCATCAACCGACTCAGTATCGGAATTCAATCTTTTTTTGAAGACGATTTGGTAATGATGAATCGCGCGCATAATTCAGCGGAAGCCCAAAAATGTTTGGTGGAAGCTACCAAACTTTTTGATAATATCTCTCTCGATTTGATTTATGGAATTCCAGACTCGAGCCAGAATGGCGAACAGGCGAAGCAAATGAGCAACGAGAAGTGGAAGAAAAATATAGAAATAGCTTTGTCTTTTGGTGTTCCGCATATTTCGAGTTATGCTTTGACAGTTGAACCCAAAACGGCTTTGAACAAACTCATTCAAACCAGAAAAATTGCCAAACCCAATGACGAATCGGCTCAAGAACACTTTGTGATTTTGGTAGAAACGCTCGAAGCCAATGATTTTATCCATTATGAATTGTCGAATTTTGGGAAAGTGAATTATTTTTCTAAGAACAATTCGGCCTATTGGTTGGGAAAAAAATACTTAGGAATCGGTCCTTCCGCTCATAGTTATGATGGGGTTTCTAGAAGTTGGAATGTTTCGAATAATGCCCTTTATTTAAAATCGATTCAGGAAGATAAACTGGCTAATGAAATAGAAATACTAACGATTACAGACCGTTACAACGAATACATCATGACGGGTTTGCGAACGATTTGGGGTGTCTCTTTGGATAGAATCGAAACCGAATTCGGGAGCGAGTATTTAGCGTATTTACACCAACAAGCTCAAAAGTTCCTAAACGATGATTTGCTTTCTATTGAAAACAATATTCTAAAACCAACTCCGAAAGGAAAGTTTTTGACGGATGGAATTGCAAGTGATTTGTTTTGCTTAAATTGAAATAGGTTTAACCGCAAGGTTCGCAAAGTTTTATGCAAAGAACGCTATTGTAGAATTAAATATTTTTCTTATATTTATTTTGAGTAAAAATATAAAGAACTAAGCTTTGCGAACTTTACATAAAACTTTGCGAACCTTGCGGTTAAAATAAGCGATTATGACTGAAAATGAATTATCTAGTGTTGTTTTTGATTGTGCTTTAAAAGTGCATCGAGCTTTAGGTCCAGGACTTTTGGAAAGTGCTTATGAAGAGTGTTTGTTTTATGAGTTAAAAAAGACAGGCTTAGAAGTTCAAAAACAAAAACCTTTACCTTTAATTTATGAAGAAGTCAAATTAGAAGTAGGGTATCGTCTGGATATTTTAATAGAAAATAAATTAATTTTAGAAATAAAATCAGTTGACGCTTTAAATGACATTCATTTTGCTCAACTATTAACCTATTTAAAATTAACAAATTGCAAATTAGGTTTGCTTGTAAATTTCAATGTTGTATTAATAAAAAATGGAATTCGGCGAGTAGTAAATAATCTTTAGATAAATAATTTCTTTGCGGTCTTTACGTTAAAAATATATAGATAAATACTTTCTTTGTGAACCTTGCGTAAAACTTTGCGAACCTTGCGGTTAAATGACTATGAAAGCACTTATAAATAATAGTATTGAAATTGACCTATCGAAACCCATTGATATTTCGATCCCAATAACCAATACAGACGAGAATCCTATTGCGTGGTACATCGAAAAACCAGTAATCGAACCCGTTGCTTTTGGCGATTGGATCGGTAAAGTTTCGGAAGGAAAGTCATCGACCAATTTCAATAACATCTTCTTCAACCCTCACGGGCACGGAACACATACCGAATGTCTGGGACATATTACAAGAGAGTTTTACAGCATCAATCAATGTTTGAAGCAGTTTTTTTTTATGGCAGAATTGGTTTCGGTTGAACCCGAAAGGCAAGGAGATGATTTAGTGATTACTAAAAGCGAACTTATGACAAAGCTAGGCACTTCGACTACGCTCCGTGTACCACCAGAAGCAATTATCATTAGAACATTACCCAACTTAGAAAATAAAAAATCCCTGAAATATTCGAATACCAATCCGCCTTATCTGGCAGAAGATGCTGCGATTTTTATTCGCGAAAGCGGAATTAAACATTTACTAATAGATTTGCCAAGTGTCGATAAAGAACATGACGAGGGAAAATTGTTGGCACACAAAGCGTTTTGGAATGTAAAAGAGGTCGATAATTTAAATGCAGATGCGAGATTGGATTGTACTATTACCGAAATGATTTATGTTGCAGACGAAGTAGAAGACGGAAGTTATTTGTTGAATTTACAAATCGCTTCGTTCGAAAATGATGCGAGCCCGAGTAAACCCATTTTGTATGATTTAAGATGGCAGATTGAGAATTAACAATTTATGATTTGAATCTGCCAATACTTAATTTTACGATAAATCAACAAACTAAAATCGTTAATCAATAATCACAAATCCAATGAACCTAGAAACCTATTACGAATATTGCCTTTCTAAAAAAGGAGTTACCGAACATTTCCCATTTGATGAAGATACGTTGGTCTTTAAAGTTGGCGGAAAATTGTTTGCTTTGTCCTCCTTATTTCAGTGGGAAAAAGGCTCTCCTTCTATCAATATGAAGTGTGATCCTGAACGTGCGCAAGAATTACGTGCCGAGTACGATGCGATAAATCCGGGCTATCACATGAATAAAGTGCATTGGAACACGATTGGAGTAAATAATGACGTCTCGGATGCTCTGATTAAAGAATTAATCGATGATTCCTATGACTTGGTTTTTAAAAGTTTAACGAAGAAAATACAAATCGAAATTGTAGAATTAGAAAATTAGGCATTACTTTTGTTCGACAACTAAAAAAACAGCAACTCAGTTACTGAGTTGCTTAGCAATTTTATACAAATGAAATCGCCATGACAAAAGCTTTCGCAATTGAAAATCATCGAATACCAAATAAAACATTAACCGATGAGATAAACAGCAATGAAGATCTGGCGACCCGAGCGATAGCGAACGGGCGAAGCATACCATATTCCAACAAAAACAATAGTATCTACATATGAAAGAACAAATTAAAAAGTTTTTAAACGAAGAACAAGATCCAAAAGCGATTGAGAAAGTCACTTCAAAATTGCAGGATATTTTGATGAAAAATGAGGAAGTAGGATATATTGCGGTTCAAAAAAAACCAGCATTAACTGTACTTCCGGATAGTATAGTGTTGACCAATAAAAGAATCATCATTTGTCAGCCCAAGAACTTGGGTTTGTCTATGAGCTTTATAGATTACACTTGGGATGATATTGATGGGACTTTTGTAAAAGAAAATATTCTAGGATCTGAATTCTCTTTTTCGACCAAAACGGATATGCAGGTTTCGATCGATTATATTCCAAAAATTCAAGCTCGAAAGATTTTTACTTATGCCAAAGAACAATTGGATATTTTAAAAAATGGAGCTGCTCCAATAGCAATAGTTGCCGAAGAACTATCGGTTGGCTTAATCGAAGAGCTTGAAACAATTGAAGAGATGGAAACTGAAGAAGTGACTGATTTTGCAGAAATAATGCCAGTCGTTTCTAATTACGCAGCCCCTATTATAGAAAACACAACTACTTCTACAGAGAAAAAGCCAAACGAATTAACGCAAGACGAACTTTTTGCGAAACTTCAAAATTATAAAAAATTACTCGATAACGGTTTGATTCTTCAGGGAGAATATGATGCTTTCAAAAAAGAGATTTTGAGCTATATGTAGTTGATTCACTAAAAAGTGTGGACACGAATTACACGAATCAGTGAAATGACATTTAGTGTAATTTTTTAGAAGGCTTGAATTCGTGTAATTCGTGTGAAATAAAACAAAACCCGACAAATTTATTTTTGTCGGGTTTTGTTTTTTTCAATAAACGATACAAATTCCTTAGACATTCAACTTTCTATATTGTAATGGAGAGCCGTGTTTCAATTCTTTGAACTTTCTATTAAAATTCGAAATATTATTAAACCCACATAATTCGGCAATTTCTATAACAGAAAGCTCCCTGTTTTTTAATAATAATTTGCTCGCCCGTTCTATACGAATATCAATCAAGAACTGAAAAAAAGTTTTATTGGTTCTTAATTTAAAATAGCGGCAAAAAGCGTTTTTAGTCATATTAGAGACCGAAGCAATCTCTTCCAGAGAAATGTCTCTCTGATAATTAGTCATCACATGATCAAAAACGAACTGCATTCTTTTGCCCTCCCTATCGGTAAAGGGCTTGTCGTAGACGAAACTGGAAAGCGTTTTTTTTTCGCTGTAAGCAATACTTTTAATTAATTTGAAGAATAGTATAAACCGATCGAACTCATTTGCTTTTTTTAGTTTCAGGAATTGATTGGCTATCTTGTTTGAAACGGAATCTATTTTGAAACCGTTTTTGATGGCTGTAAAAAAAGGTTCCAATGTTTTGAATTCTGGGAGTTCGAAAAAATTATTTCCAAAAGAATTCGACGTAAAAAACAAAGTCAACATAACCGATGTTTCATTCGTATTGATTTCGCTTCTAAAAACATGAGGCAAGTTGCTTCCTATTACAATAAGACTTCCTTTTTGATACCCAGAAATGGTATCTCCTACAATAATAGTCCCTTCTCCATTGGCAATGTAGCTAATTTGTATTTCCTCGTGTTGGTGTAGTTTGCCATAAAAAACGATTTCTCGGTCTTCTTGATAAATCAGAGCCTCTTCTTTAGGTTTCGGTATTTTAAAGGGGAATACTTTCATTTCTAGTAGTTTGGTGAATTCAAATATAGAAATAATTCGCACATATTACTCAGTATTAGATTTATTTTTTCAATAACAGGTAACATAGTATTGTTTTGAGGTAATTTATCAAAAGTTTTATTTGTATTGAACAAGTAATTTTGAATAAAAAAACAGAGATTATGAGTATTCAATGGAAAGGCGTAATGCCGGCAGTCACTACCAAGTTTACTGCGGATGACAAATTAGACTTCGACATGTTTGAAGTGAATGTAAAAGCACAGCTTGAAGCAGGAGTTAGCGGAATAATTTTAGGAGGGACTCTGGGAGAAGCCAGTACTTTATTAGAAGAAGAAAAAAGAGAATTAGTTAGAGGCACTGTTGGAATTGTAGGTGGGCAAGTTCCTATTATTATGAACATAGCAGAGCAAACGACTCGTGGAGCCATTGCAGCAGCAAACCAAGCCGAAAAAGATGGAGCAAAAGGATTAATGATGTTGCCTCCAATGCGTTATGCAGCATCAGAATATGAAACGGTTGTTTACTTTTCGGAAGTTGCAAAAAACACTTCATTACCCATTATGGTGTACAATAATCCAGTTGATTATAAAACCGAGGTTACGCTGGACATGTTTGAAGAAATATTGAAATTCGATAACATTCAAGCTGTAAAAGAATCTACAAGAGATATTTCGAATGTGACTAGAATGATTAATCGTTTTGGCGACCGTTTGAAGATTCTTTCTGGTGTAGATACTTTGGCTTTAGAAAGTATATTGATGGGATCTGACGGTTGGGTATCTGGTTTGGTTGATGCCTTTCCGAAAGAGACCGTTGCTATTTTCAATTTAGCAAAAGCGGGACGAATTAATGAAGCTTTAGCCATATACAGATGGTTTTTACCCTTATTAGAATTAGATATTAATGCCCGTTTGGTTCAGAATATCAAATTGGCAGAGGTAGCTACAGGCTTAGGAACAGAATATGTTCGTGCCCCTAGATTGCCACTTCAAGGAGCAGAAAGAGAAAAAGTTTTAGCGATTATTGCTGAAGGTCTTAGAACAAGACCAACATTGCCTGATTACAAAAACGGTAATGGACAGGTCTTGGCATAAAGATTTTTTGTTAGGGATTTGTTGATAAGAGGTAGCTTTTTTGGTTTAGCTGCCTTTTGATTTCTGTCAGGTTGAGCGCAGTGGAAACCCTCTTCATTCAGCTCAAATATTAAAAAAAATCTCACTGCGCTCGATTTGACATAAAAAATCACAGTTTTTTCAAAGATAAAATAAGTGAATCAAAATTAAATAACACACAAATGATAACAGGGAAAAATTACATAGGAAGCCAGTTAAAGGCAAGTGGGAATAAAATTTTTAAAACGTTTAACCCTCAGTTAAACACAGAAAATCCATGGTCATTTGTTGAGGTAACTCCAGATGAAATTGAGGAAACAGTGGCACTGGCAAACGACGCTTATAAAGTGTATAAAAACTGTACGGGTAAAGAAAAAGCCGCTTTTCTAAATGCCATAGCCGATGAAATATTAGCACTTGGAGACGAATTGTTAGCCGTATATTGTGCAGAATCTGGTTTTCCAAAAGGCAGAGCCGAAGGAGAAAGAGGACGTACGATTTTGCAATTGCGCTCTTTTGCAGCTATGGTTGCCGAAGGGAATTGGGTAGAAGCAACAATAGACACGGCATTGCCGGAAAGACAGCCTATTCCAAAAATTGATTTACGTAAAATGGTAGTTCCTTTTGGCCCCGTTGTGGTTTTTGGGGCCAGTAATTTTCCTTTTGCTTATTCCACAGTGGGAGGTGATACCGCATCTGCATTAGCAGCTGGTTGTCCAGTAATTGTAAAGAGTCACTCGATGCATGTTGGAACAGGAGAAATGGTAGCTTCGGCAGTGATTAAAGCAGCACAAAAAACAAATATGCCAGAAGGTGTTTTCTCTAACCTGAATGGTGGCGGAGTAGCTGTTGGTGGCAGTCTTGTTAGACATCCACTGATAAAAGGAGTTGGATTTACTGGAAGTATTAAAGGAGGTAGAGCCTTATTCGATTTGGCTTCGCAACGCCCAGAACCAATTCCAGTTTTTGCCGAAATGGGAAGTATCAATCCAGTAGTTTTATTACCTCAGGCTTTAGAGCAAAAAAGTGCTTCTTGGGCAACGGCTTATGCGGGTTCTATCACTTTGGGGACGGGTCAGTTTTGTACCAATCCGGGATTGCTTTTAGGAATAAAGAGTGATGCCTTGAGTCAATTTGTAACGGAATTGTCTGAAGAAATTGAGAAAATTGCGCCATCCTGTATGCTGCATCCTACGATTTTAAATAACTTTACTAACGGTAAAAAGGAATTACAACAACAAGAAGGAGTTACTACGGTTGCTGAAATTAAATCGGAAATAGCACCTAATTATGCTGCACAAACAGTGTTGGTTGTCAATGGAAAAAACTTTTTAGAAAACACCAGTCTTCATCAAGAAGTGTTTGGTCCTTTTTCGCTTATTGTTCAATGTGAGAATGAAGCGGAATTAGTTGCCATAATAGACAAACTAGAAGGGCAATTAACAGGAACTATCATTGCAGAGGAAGCTGAAATTGGAAATTATACAAATGTGATAGCGGCTTTACAAAATAGAGTTGGACGATTAATTTTTAACGGAGTGCCAACCGGTGCCGAGGTTTGTCCTTCAATGTTACACGGCGGGCCTTATCCTGCATCATCTGATTCTCGATTTACAGCAGTTGGAATTCATGCCGTAAAACGTTGGATAAGACCGGTAAGTTACCAAAACTGGCCCAATGTCTTGTTGCCAATTGAGTTGCAAGACGAAAATCCATTGGGGATTTTAAGGTTAGTAAATAACGTACAAACAAATTCAGCTATAGAAAAATGTCAAGAAAAACCTTCTTTTGCGTAGATGCACACACTTGCGGGAATCCCGTAAGAGTGGTTGCCGGTGGTGGACCTAATCTTGTTGGGGCAAACATGAGTGAGAAACGGCAACACTTTCTTTCCGAATTTGACTGGATTCGAAAAGGATTGATGTTTGAACCTCGTGGTCACGACATGATGAGTGGTAGTATTTTATATCCGCCAAGTAATCCCGAAAATGATTTTGGAATTTTATTTATAGAAACATCGGGTTGTTTGCCTATGTGTGGACACGGAACTATTGGTACCATTACCATTGCTATCGAAGAAGGTTTGGTTACCCCAAAAGTTCCCGGAAAAATAAAGATGGAAGCTCCTGCGGGTTTGGTCGAAATAGAGTATCAACAAACAGGCAAAAAAGTAGATTGGGTTCGATTAACGAATGTAAAATCCTATTTGGCTACCGAAGGATTAACGATTGATTGCCCTGAATTAGGAGAAATCACATTTGATGTTGCCTATGGAGGAAATTATTATGCCATTGTAGATCCTCAAAAAAACTTCTCGGGTGTTCAGGATTTTACAGCTGGTAAGATTGTGCAATACAGCCAAGAAGTTCGTAAGCGTATTAATGAGAAATACCCAAATCTTTTTATTCATCCAGAAAATGAAACCATTCGTGATGTGAGTCACCTATTATGGACAGGAGAGCCATTAGATCCAAGTTCTTCGGGTAGAAATGCTGTTTTTTATGGAGATAAAGCCATCGATCGTTCGCCTTGTGGTACAGGAACTTCAGCTAGATTGGCTCAGC
>JAYVGE010000037.1:0-5122 GCA_043772515.1 Flavobacterium sp.
GATTCGGGTTTTTTGGAGGCTACTAATTGTAATGCTTTCTTATAATTTTCAACAATGTTCTCAAAATAGGTTTGCGCTTCTTTTTCTTTGCCAAAAAGAGCGCCGTAGAGTTTAATCCATTCTGCTTTTCCAAGAGGGGACTGTTCCATCCAATCGCCTTGAATGAGTACTTGTAGACCACTTTTTTCTAGATTTCGAATCATCGGGTTGTTGTTGTCTATACCAAAGGTTACAATGAGATTGGGAGACAATTCTATGAGCTGTTCGATGTTTAATTTTTCATTTTGTCCCACATTTTTTACGAAACCAGCATCAATTAATTTTCTGGTTTTTTTAGAAGAGATGTAGTTGGTATGAGGGAAACCTATTAATGATTTCTCGACATCAAGCATTTCTAGAAAAGGAATATTGGTAGTCGAAGTAACTACAATCGATTCTAAAGGCACCTTAATTGTAATAAACTTTTGTAAACTATCAGGTATGATTCCATTTTTTTCTTTCAGAATGTATGTAAAATCTCTGTTGGCTTCGGGCCAAGGATTAGAGACTTTCACCACCGAATAGCCGTTGTATTTATGAATAGCGAGGCCAGAAGCAAATTTAATGCTGTTATTTGAAGTAGTTATTTTTGTTGCAACTGGATTTTCGTTTTTCTTACATCCAACGAAAGTTAAAAAAGATAAAATAAAAAGGATTTTATAACATAAAAATTTCATAATTCAATTTTTCGATACAGACAAAGGTAGGACAAAAATGTAAAATTTCTTGTTTATTTTTGATAGTTAAAAATAGAACAAATAGTATCTTTACCAAATGAATAGCATAAAAGTAAAAAAATGCTCTACTTGCGAAACTCCTTTTAATTGTGGCGATACTGCAGTAGGAAATAAATGCTGGTGCAATGATTTTCCACCTATTTTCAATCCTTCAAGAGCGTTCGATTGTCTTTGTCCAGATTGTTTTAAAATGTCCTGTTCGGCAAAAATTGAAGCGTATGTAGCAACAGTAATTCCGACATCAGCTATAGAAAATAAAGCCAAAGAGTTGCCAAAAACAAGGAATCTCATTGAAGGAATTGATTATTATTTAGAGGAAGATAATACTGTTTTTAAGGCTTGGTTTCATCTAAAAAGAGGGTATTGCTGTACAAACGGATGCCGTCATTGTCCGTATTAGTGAAGGTTTTGAAAATTATATTATTTACTATAAAAAAGAGCAGACAATGATAGAAAATTTACCAAGTTATATTTCAGTAATTTTCATACTAACTACTATAGCTACTTTGTTACTTTTTTATGAGGTGATTAATAGTTCAAGTATCGAAAAAACAAGGAAAAAGGCAGCTTTTTTCTTGGTAAGTTTCTCCATTTGGTTAATTATTCAAGCAGTTTTAACGCTTAATAATTTTTACAATTCTGACCCCAATTTGTTTCCGCCAAAAATTGTGTTATTTGGTATTTTACCCTTACTTCTTACCGTTATTTGGCTGTTTGCTGCAACAAAAGGAAGACAATTTATAGACAGCTTACCTTTGGGAAATATCATTAATCTGAATATCGTGAGAATTCCTGTAGAAATTGTTTTGTTTTGGTTGTTTCTTAATAAGGCAGTTCCGGAATTAATGACTTTTGAAGGGAGAAATTTTGATATTATTGCAGGAGTTTCAGCTCCATTTATTGCTTATTTTGGTTTTAAGAGAGGAATGTTAAGTCGAAAATTTAGTTTAGTATGGAACCTTATCTGTCTCGGACTTTTAATAAATATTGTGGGGAGTGCGGCATTGTCGATACCCTCTCCAGTACAAACAGTTGCATTCGAGCAACCCAATATAGCAATGCTAAATTTTCCATTTAGTTGGTTGCCAACTTTTATTGTTCCGATTGTTTTGTTCGGACATTTGGTAGCTATTAGGCAACTTTCTAGGAAATCAAAAGATTAAAAAAGGAGCGTAATTATAAAAAAAAGTGTCATAGCTTCTGATGACTGTCAGGATTTTTGACCAACAAATAAAAATAATGATATATTTAATAACAGGTGGAGAACGCTCAGGCAAAAGTAACTATGCCGAAAATTTAGCAAAAGAATTATCGGATAAACCTATGTACGTGGCAACGGCAAGAAAATGGGACGATGATTTTCAAAAACGTATCGATCGTCATCAAAAGGAGCGTGATCAAAGATGGATTAATATCGAAAAAGAAAAAAAATTGAGTGAAATTGATTTTTCGAAAAAAGTAGCCGTTATTGACTGTGTAACCCTTTGGTTAACGAATTTTTTTGTAGATACCAACTACGACGTTCCTTTGTGTTTAGAACAAGCCAAAGCCGAATTTGATGCTATTGCTAAACAAGAAAATACTACAATTATTATTGTAACCAACGAAATAGGCATGGGCGTGCATGCTGATACCCACATTGGTAGAAAGTTTACAGAACTGCAAGGTTGGATGAATCAGTATTTGGCCAAAAATGCAGATACCGTTGTGTTAATGGTTTCTGGAATTCCAGTGGTTATAAAAAAATAGGTAAATTGGCAAAACCAGGAGTATTTAATAAAGCAAATAGGCAATTGACAACAGATAAATTGTCAAATTAGCGAAAGTAGATTTAAAATCTTGTACTTTTTGTCTGTGATTTTATTGTTTTGAAAAGAAAGAATTTACTGTTCGTAGTTTTCGGAAGAGATAGAATTACCTAACTTTACAAGAACGACCAGTTTCAGTAACAACAAGTAATTTTATTTTCAAAAAAAATGAAAAGACTTGTTGAAAAACAGCGTTTTGTTAACCTCTTTTTGGTTTAAATTAGCTGGACTGTTGCTATTGGAATTGATTTTTGACAATGAATTTTTAATTATAAAAAATGACCAATTTAGATAAAATTTTAAAATCCCGCCGCGACACTCGTCATTTTACCAATGACGAAGTGCCAGATGCTGTGATAAAAAAAGCATTGCAAGCGGGGCATTGGGCACCTTCTGTAGGTTTGACCGATGCTACAAAATATTATCTCATTAAGTCGGATACGATCAAGAAAGCAGTTAAACAATTGTTTCTAGATTACGATAAAAAAGCCGCAAATCTTACCGATACAGAAACGCAAAAAGCAGCGTACCAAGCCTTGAAACTAGAAGCAATTGAAGAAGCGCCTCTTGGATTGGTTATTTGTTACGATCGTTCGGTATTGAACACTTTTACCATTGGAACCGTGGGGAGTAATGAGGCGGTAAAATTTAGCTCGGTTTGTGCAGCGCAAAATATTTGGCTTTCCCTTACCGAGCAAGGTTACTCTATGGGATGGATTTCGATACTGAATTATTATCAGTTTAAGCAACTGTTGGGTTTGCCTGAAAATATGGAACCTTTGGGGTATTTTTGTGTCGGGAAACCTGCCACAAACTACGATAATCAACCGATGTTACAGCAATTAAATTGGAAACAAAAATCAGAAAGTCCTTTGGTAGAAGAGATTTTAATTCCAGTTTATGTACCAATGTCATTGCAAGAGGTCGATAGGGACGAAGAAAAGCAATCTCACTCAGTATTAGAATCTGATGAATTTTATTTAGAATCTAGAGCAATCAGCGAAGCATTGCAATACAAAATAGACAACAAAACCAAACCAACAGGTTCTTTAGGTGTTCTAGAAAGTTTGGCCAAGCAAATAGGAGCGCTTTTTCAGACAGTAGAACCCAAAATAATAAAACCTAATATGGTCATTTTTGCTGCCGATCACGGAATTGCAAATCACGGAGTGAGTGCATATCCACAAGATGTTACCCGCCAGATGGTACTTAATTTTTTGGAAGGAGGAGCAGCGATAAATGTTTTTTGTAAGCAAAATAAAATTCAGTTGTCGATTGTTGATGCAGGGGTGAATTATGATTTTCCGACCAATACCAATTTGATTTCGGCTAAAATAGGCAAAGGCACTCAATCGTTTTTGCATGGCAAAGCGATGAGTCTAACCGAATTACAATTGTGTTTTACTAAAGGAAGAGAAGTCGTGACTGCAATTTCGGAAACTGGAAGTAATTGTATCGGTTTTGGCGAAATGGGAATCGGAAATACCTCGACTGCGGCTGTTTTAATGAGTGTAATTACAGAATTGCCTATCGAAGATTGCATAGGGAAAGGTACAGGAGTAAGTAATGAAAAGTTAATACAAAAAAAGGAGATTCTTAAATTAGCCATCGATAATTATTCAGGATCAGAAGATTTTGAGTCTAAATTGGCTTATTTTGGTGGGTTCGAAATCATGCAAATTGTGGGTGGAATGCTAGCAGCCAAAGAAAAGAATATGCTTATTCTTGTCGATGGATTTATTTGCAGTGTGGCGTTTTTGATTGCTTACAAAAAAAATCCGTCCATTCAGAAAAATGCCGTTTTTTGCCATTGTTCTGCCGAAAAAGGCCATCAAATACTACTTAATTATATGCAAGTAAAAGCATTGTTAGCACTTAACCTGCGTTTGGGAGAAGGAACAGGATGCGCTATTGCGTTTCCAATTATCGAATCGGCAGTAGTGTTTTTGAATGAAATGGCGAGTTTTGAATCTGCGGGGGTAAATAACCGTGAGGTGTAGATAATGCCAACAAGAATTTTGGTTAACCTTTTTTTAAACTACTCTTTGATTGTTGATGGCAGAACTAAAGAAAAAATAGAATTTATCGCTAGGTAAATGTTTCAAAATAAACCGTACAATTTCCCTCGTTATTTTGCCCTTGCAAGGAACGACAATCTCGTTAAAATATTTATACCAAACCCAATATAATATAACTCAATCGCTCCCATCTCCAAAGTAGACAGGGCAAACGCCTTTACATTATTCGACACGAATTACGCGAATTAGCACAAATTTTAAAAAATTAAATAAGATTTGTGTAATTCAAAAAGTAATTATTCGTGTAAATTGGTGTAATTCGGGTCTAACTTTTTTTTAAAAGCGTTTGCCCTGCCAAAGTAGAGGGTTGGGGTGAGGATAATTTGCGTTGGACTAAAGTATATTAGTCAATGGTATCAATCATAATACCAAACGCAATTACAATATAGTCTGACTTTTTTCTCCTCACCTCAGGTTTTCTCTTTTCGATAGAGGAGGGATTGGGTTGTATTATAATTAG
>JAYVGE010000038.1:0-2145 GCA_043772515.1 Flavobacterium sp.
GGATAGAAATATTCTAACGATAGTAAACATGAAATAAAAGCAAGAAATAAGATATAAAAAAGCATTATTATTTTTTTAAAGATTCCAAATTCAATTCAGGTTAAAGACTAATTCTAACTCCAGTCTTCAAATCTTACTCTCTTCATAAATTTTGCGCACTTGTTTCATCGGTTAAAATTAAAATTTATTTCTTAACTTTGTGTGAAGGCAAAGTTAGCATATCCAACTTTTCTTGTATAATAAATTCTCTACACTTTTTATCACTAAAAAACATCTGAGAGAACTCTAAAATATCCTCCCCTTTGAATATAGCTTCCGTAACCCTTGTTTTACTATAAATTTACGGATTTTTTATTTTCTAAACTCCCCAAAAGTCCGCATTAATCCTTCCTCAGACGATACTGGTAGCGATTTCCCGATAGCCTTTACTATCTTTTGATTACTCACCACATAATTCTCAGTTAGCTTTTGTAACCGTTCAGAATTTAAAGGCAAATGCAAATAATCCCCTAATTTAGCAATCGATTTTATCACACTTTGCGATAAGTTGAGTATTCTACTTTTTTTATCCAAACCCCTTCCTATTAATTGAATCAATTCGTTTGTAGACAAGGGTTCGTCATCAGCTACCTGATACACTCCCGAAGGAATAGAAGTATTTTCTAGTAATTCTTTAATCACAAAACAAAGATTTTCGATACTCAAAAAAGAACGCTGATTTTCAAAATTTCCCAATGGCCAAGGCAGTCCTTTAGCGACCAACAAATACAACAAATTTAGATTTCCTTTGTTTCCAGGACCGTGAATCATACAGGGACGCAAAATATACACTCTCTTCTCTTCCGGTAGTGACTGACTCAGAATGTATTGTTCCGCCTGTTGTTTGGCAATCCCATAATGGGTTTTGGGGTCTGGAACATCTTCTTCTTTCAGCACGCCATTCACCTTATCAACAGTAGCTTTTACCGTACTCATAAATACAAATACTTTGACATCTGAACGCAAAAAAGCATCAAACAATTGTTTGGTCAGCTCATAATTAGCTTCGTAATAATCCGACGGCTTGGACACTTTTTTCAAATCGTGTGCCTTTCCCGCTAAATGAATAATAGCATCCCCTTTAAAATTAAAAGATTGGTTGAGTTGATAGCGCACGCTCAACAATTGCAATACGAGTGTCTTTTTTAAATATTCGTTTAGATTGACTCCTACAAACCCTGTTGCTCCAGTAATTACGATTGATTTTAACATTATGATTGGTAGATTTCCTTGTATGCTTTAGCCATTTTTTCTCGTGAAAATATTTTTATTCTTTCTAACGCATTGAATGAATACAATTCATACAATTCTTTATTACAAATTATCATTTCAATAGCAACTCGCAACCCTTCAATATCTTTAGGTTCGACGGTAATTCCTGAATAATCATTCAAAGACACAAAAGGAACACCTGATTCTAAATTTGTATTTATAACCGGTAGTCCATTAGCCATCGCTTCTAATTGAACAACCCCAAATGCTTCTGCTTCATTAACTGAAGGCAAAACAAATAGATCGGCATTTTTGTAAAATTCTGCTAAGTCTCTATCATCAGCATCTGAAACAAAAATTACTTTATCTCTAATATTTAGTTCTTCTACTAAAGCTTTTAGATTTTGAAGCTCCTCGCCATTTCCAACTATTTTCAACTTAACCTCTAAATTTTTGACTGCTTTTATTAAATATTCCACTCCCTTATATTTTCTAAGTTTACCAACAAAGAGTAATTCAAAACATCTATCTGACACATATTTTTTAGAATTAGCTGATGAATATTTAGGATTGAAGCTAAGGGGGATTGTCTGAACTTTTTCTTTATACTTTTGAAGTATCGTTGATGCCTCAAAAAGTTGTGGAGAAGTAACAATTATAGTATCTGCCTTATCAAGAAGTTTTTCAATCATTGGATTATAAATCCGTTCAATCCAACTCCATCTTGAATTTTTTATATTAGCATGCCATGTAATTATAAATTTTTTATTAGACATTTGTTTCAAATATCGCAATAAAGTAAATTCCATCGTTGGAAAAGGATAATGATGATGAATAATATCATTTTCTTTTATTAATCTTTTTAATGATGGATATCTTAAATTTAAAGGTTGA
>JAYVGE010000039.1:0-2143 GCA_043772515.1 Flavobacterium sp.
ACGCAATTACAATATAGTCTGATTTTTTTCTCCTCACCTCAGGTTTTCTCTTTTCGATAGAGGAGGGATTGGGTTGTATTATAATTAGGTTTGGTATAATATATTAAGGAAACGACATTGATATATTAATTTAAAATTTAGAACAGTATGGCAACAATTAATCCGTATTTAATTTTTAATGGAAACTGCGAAGAAGCGTTTTTATTTTACCAATCCGTTTTTGGGGGCGAATTTCCTTATGTAGGAAAGTTTAATGACATGCCGGAAGATGCCGCAGGAGCTGAGTCTCTTTCGGAAGAGGATAAAAATAAAGTGATGCATATTTGTTTACCAATAGGCAAAGACTCTGTTTTGATGGGAAGCGATAGTAATGCTGCCAGTGGAGAAGTGGTTTTTGGAGCAAATGTTTCAATTTCTATCAATACCGAAAGTAAGCAAGAAGCAGATAAACTTTTTGATGGACTTTCGGCAGGTGGAAATCCTTTTATGCCCATGAATCAGACTTTTTGGGGAGCTTATTTTGGAATGTTTGTAGATAAATTTGGAATTCATTGGATGGTCAATTTTGATGAAGCCGAAATAAAATAACAAATTCAATAATTCAATTTTCATATTGTTTAGAGTAATTTTAAGACATGATTTACCAGTTTTAAATTATTCTGCATAATCTCTTATGACTGTCCGCAAAGAGGACTAATTTATTTTGCCACAGATTTCAAGAAAGTCCCAAACCACTTTTTTTCAAATCTGTGGCAAAAATTATGATTTGGTATTAGTAACGGAGAGTCATCTAATCTCTTTCGGGTTTAATTGACCAAAAGTCAGGTCGTTTTAATAGCGGAAGACAACTGTTAAAATAATTTAAAAAAGCACACTAATTTGTGCTTTTTCTTTACAAAAAAACAAAGAATATTCTTTTTTATAAACAATAGATTGTCGATTTTTGTGACTTCAAATCAATTAAGGATAATAATGACAACAGAAGATAAAGAGATTATTTTATTAAAAGTTTCGGGTCATGATAAACCAGGGGTCACAGCGGGTTTATCCTCTGTATTGTCTACTTATGACGCTATTATTTTGGATATCGGACAAGCCGATATTCATGATACACTATCTTTAGGGATTTTGTTCGAAATTGTAGCAGGTTCAAGTTCCGGACCCGTTTTAAAAGACTTGTTGTTTAAAGCTTATGAATTAGAAGTCAAAGTTAAGTTTATTCCAATTTCTATCGATGATTACGAAAAGTGGGTAAAAGCACAATCCAAACAGCGGTATATCATTACTATTTTGGGAGAAAAATTAGCGGCTTCACAATTGGCTGCAGTAACTAAAATAATGTCAGATCACAATCTGAATATTGAGTCTATAATAAGATTAACAGGGAGGACTTCTGTTGTTGAAAAAGAAGAATATCCGCGCTCTTGTATACAATTATCAGTAACTGGAGAAATTGTAAATAAGATTGTTATGACGGCCAGTTTTATGGAAATTTCTAGAACTTTAAATGTTGATATTTCTTTTCAAGAAGACAATATTTATAGAAGAAACAGGCGTTTGGTTTGTTTCGATATGGATTCTACTTTAATACAAACAGAAGTAATTGATGAATTGGCTGATTTGAATGGTGTAGGAGAACAGGTAAGAGCAATTACAGAAGCTGCCATGAATGGTGAAATTGATTTTAACGAAAGTTTCAAACAACGCATGGCTTTGTTAGAAGGGCTCGGTGAAGATGTTCTACAAACAGTTGCCGAAAATCTACCCATAACAAAAGGAGCACATCGTTTGATGAAAGCCTTGAAATATTACGGATATAAAACCGCTATTTTATCGGGAGGATTTACCTATTTTGGAGATTATCTACAAAAAGAATTAGGTATCGATTATGTTCATGCCAATCAATTAGAAATTATAGATGGTAAATTAACAGGCAAATATTTAGGCGAAATCGTAGATGGCCAAAAGAAAGCCGAATATTTAAAAGCGATTGCCGAAAAAGAAGGTATTCACATCAACCAAACCATAGCCGTTGGTGATGGCGCCAATGATTTGCCTGTTAATTTACCATCTATAATTTCTAATTGATTGGCATGAACATAATCGATACCTAATTCTTTTTGTAGATAATCTCCAAAATAGG
>JAYVGE010000040.1:0-5108 GCA_043772515.1 Flavobacterium sp.
CTCTCCAGGACGTTCTAGACATTCTATATTTGTAAGAACCATGAATGGCTAGTGGCAAAATAGCGATAATCCCTAGGTAAAAAAGAACGAGACCAAGAGCGGGCATCTTTAAATAAAGAAACAAGAACAGTAAGCCGTATAAAACTCCAAAAAGCAATAAGGCTTTAATAAAACCTTTAAACATTTCTTTTCCGGTGCCGTTAAAGGCAAAACGATCTCCATTTAATGCGGTTTCTCCATAAAGAAATTGAAGTTGTTTTGCTTTTGCCCAAGGGTAGTAAAATCCGAGTGTGACAATGGTTAAGAACCAATTGACGATAATAATACCAAAAAAGTCTTTTCCTTTTCCGTGAAATTCGAATTTGTAATTTTTAAAACTTGAGAGCGTGTCTTCCATTGTTTTTGTTTTTTTAATTTTTTGAAAAATAAGTGTGCAATATATGAATATTTCTTACACTTGTTTTCTTAATTTTCAAAATAAAGTTTATCTATAGCATCATTTGTTATATAAATGTGATGGAGTGTGACAAAAACAGTTAAAAGTAATACCTTTGCCTATTAATTTAGAGATAATCTACAGAACAATGATAAAAGTATCCGATACGGCCAAAAAAAAAATCATCGATTTGATGAAAGACGATGGTTTTGATGCCGCAATAGACTACGTAAGAGTTGGTGTAAAAAGTGGCGGCTGCTCGGGCTTGTCCTATGATCTAAAATTTGACAAAAATAAAAGCGAAGACGATAAAATTTTTGTCGATAATGACATCACAATTGCAGTAGAGAAAAAATCATTCCTTTATTTAGCAGGAACTATTTTGGAATTTTCTGGAGGATTAAACGGAAAAGGATTCGTTTTTAATAATCCAAATGCCAATAGAACTTGCGGATGCGGAGAGAGTTTCTCACTATAAATTTTTTAAACAAAAAACATGTCAAAATATACCGAAGACGACTTAAAAATTGAACTCGAAACCAAAGAATATGAGTACGGATTTTATACCGAATTAGAATCGGAAACGTTTCCTATTGGTTTAAATGAAGATATTGTTCGCGCTATTTCTCAAAAGAAAGACGAACCACAATGGATGACCGATTGGCGTATTGCCGCTTTTCGCGCTTGGGAGCAAATGATTGAACCCGAATGGGCAAATGTTCGTTATCAAAAACCAGATTTTCAAGCCATTTCGTATTATTCGGCTCCAAAAAAAGCAGATCCAAATAAAACACTCGACGACGTAGATCCGGAACTTTTAGAAATGTACAAAAAGTTAGGTATCTCTGTCGATGAACAAAAAATGATGAATAATGTAGCGATGGATATCGTAGTAGATTCGGTTTCGGTAGCCACAACATTCAAAAAAACATTAGGAGAAAAAGGAATTATCTTTATGAGTATTTCCGAAGCCATTCGGGAATATCCTGACTTAGTTCGTAAACATTTGGGGACTGTTGTTCCTCAAAAAGACAACTTTTACGCAGCCTTAAATTCGGCAGTTTTCTCAGACGGATCTTTCTGCTATATTCCAAAAGGAGTTCGTTGCCCAATGGAACTATCGACTTATTTTAGAATCAATCAAGCTGGAACTGGACAATTCGAAAGAACATTATTGGTTGCCGACGAAGGTAGTTATGTTTCTTATTTGGAGGGATGTACTGCACCATCGAGAGACGAAAATCAATTGCATGCTGCAGTAGTAGAATTGATCGCTATGGACGGTGCCGAAATAAAATACTCTACCGTTCAAAACTGGTATCCAGGAAATAAAGAGGGTAAAGGTGGGGTTTTTA
Source organism: Flavobacterium sp. (assembly GCA_043772515.1). Lineage (GTDB taxonomy): Bacteria > Bacteroidota > Bacteroidia > Flavobacteriales > Flavobacteriaceae > Flavobacterium. The sequence goes on from JAYVGE010000040.1 coordinate 1,792, forward strand.
ATTTTGTGACCAAAAGAGGATTGTGTGAGAAAAACGCCAAAATCTCTTGGACACAAGTAGAGACCGGTTCTGCAATAACTTGGAAATATCCATCGGTTATTTTAAAAGGAGATAACTCCGTAGGCGAATTTTATTCGATAGCCGTTACCAATAATTTCCAACAGGCCGATACGGGAACCAAGATGATTCATTTGGGTAAAAACACCAAATCGACTATTATTTCTAAAGGTATCTCGGCCGGAAAATCTCAAAACAGTTATAGAGGTTTAGTTCAAATTGGAGCTAGAGCAGACAATGCAAGAAACTTTTCGCAATGTGATTCTTTACTAATGGGGAACAACTGCGGAGCGCATACTTTTCCTTACATCGAGAGCAAAAATCCAACAGCAAAAGTAGAACATGAAGCTACAACGAGTAAAATTGGTGAAGACCAAGTTTTCTATTGCAACCAACGTGGCATCCCAACCGAAAAGGCGATTGCCCTTATCGTAAACGGTTTTAGTAAAGAGGTATTGAATAAATTACCCATGGAATTTGCTGTAGAGGCTCAGAAGTTATTGGAGATTTCGTTGGAGGGAAGTGTTGGATAATAATCATTTTATAATTTTAGAACAAAAACAATTATGGAAACGAAGCCAAAAAGAACCAGACAAGACGAAATAATTGAGTATTTGATGAATAGTAAAAAGGAAATGCAAGAGGAAATTAGAAACGATGTACATAAACCCGAGTTTCAAGAGGCTTTACGAAAATTAAGAGAGAAAAATAAAACAAGATAGAACCAAATGAATTCATCCAAAGAAATTAAAAATTTAGCAGATTTAAGATTAGAAGAGGCTCAAATTTTGTTAGACAATGGAAAGACAAATGGAGCATTTTATTTATTAGGTTATAGTATCGAATTATACTTAAAATATAAACTTTGTAAATTACTAGACATCGATGATTTATTTGCTAATAATTGTCCTCTAAAAAAATATTTCGAAGGAAGAAATCCATTTTATTCACACGATTTAAATACACTACTAGTTTTTTCAGGTTTAAAAAACAAATTTGATTTAGAGAAAAGTACAAACATAATTATATTTAAAACAACTTCTTTATTAGTTGATTTTTGGTCAGAAAAATCTAGGTATGATATTCAGCCTAAAAGTAAAAAAGATTTACAGGATTCTATAAATTTATTAAAAGACCCAAAAGGATTATTACAATGGATACAAAAAAATTAGAAAGCAAATTAATTATTTTTTTCGAAACTTGTAAAGAAAGAAATTATCCAATTGAAAGCCACTGTCTAATTGAAAATGATACAAATTTCACTTTAGAAGTTAAAGCTGTATGGATAGATGAAATGGAATCTTATTCAATGGCATTGGATATATTAAATGATATCTTATGGGAAACAACAGATGTTGATACTAGGAAAGAAATATTTGCAATATCAATTATTGATTCAAACGAAGAACCTCATTGTTACACTGAAATAACTCAATCAAATTAATTTTACAACATAAAACAAACAATGTTATCAATAAAAAATTTACACGCCTCAATAGGAGACAAAGAAATATTAAAAGGGATAAACCTTGAAGTAAAAGCAGGAGAAGTTCATGCTATAATGGGACCAAACGGTGCTGGAAAAAGTACACTTTCATCGATTATCGCAGGAAACGATACGTATGAAGTAACCGATGGTCAAATCTTTTTGGATGGCGAAGACCTTTCGGATCTTGCTCCAGAAGAGAGAGCGCACAAAGGAGTGTTCTTATCGTTTCAATATCCGGTAGAAATTCCGGGAGTTTCGGTAACCAATTTTATCAGAACAGCCATCAACGAAACACGCAAAGCAAAAGGACTCGAAGAAATGCCTGCCAACCAAATGTTGAAAGTAATTCGTGAAAAATCCGAATTATTAGAAATCGACAGAAAGTTTTTGTCTCGTTCTCTTAATGAAGGTTTCTCTGGTGGTGAGAAAAAAAGAAATGAAATCTTTCAGATGGCAATGCTAGAACCAAAACTAGCCATTCTTGACGAAACCGATTCTGGTCTAGACATAGACGCTTTGAGAATTGTTGCCAATGGAGTAAATAAATTGAAAAGCGATAAAAATGCAGTCATCGTCATCACGCACTATCAAAGATTATTAGATTATATCGTTCCAGATTTTGTACACGTTCTTTACAATGGAAAAATTGTAAAATCGGGCGGAGCAGCATTAGCACACGAACTAGAAGAAAAAGGATACGACTGGATTAAAGCAGAAAATTAAGATGGAATTAAAAGAAAAATTACTATCGTCTTTTATGGCTTTTGAAGAGCGTATAGATGTTCAATCCGAACTTCATGATGTGCGAACAGCCGCCTTGAAAAACTTCGAAAATAAAGGATTCCCAACCAAAAAAGAAGAAAGTTGGAAATACACTTCGTTAAATGCTATCTTAAAAAATGACTTTAGCGTTTTTCCAAAAACAGAAATTGCCATCCAATATAGCGATGTAAAAAAATCCTTTTTACACGAAATAGATACTTACAAAGTAGTTTTTGTAGACGGTGTTTTTAGTTCCCATTTATCATCGACAACTCACGAAGGTATTGATATTTGCTTGATGTCATCGGCATTGAACAAGCCAAAATACAAAATGGTTATTGATACTTACTTCAATCAGATTGCCAATAAAGACGAAAGTTTAACATCGTTAAATACAGCTTTCGCAAATGAAGGAGCCTACATTAATATACCTAAAAGCAAAGTAGCAGATAAACCTATTGAGATTATGTACTTCTCTACAGGCAGCGAAACGGCTCTTTTGGTTCAGCCCAGAAACTTGGTTATTGTTGGCGAAAACTCACATGTACAAATTATAGAACGTCATCAAAGTTTGAACGCAAATCCCGTTTTGACCAATTCGGTTACCGAGATTTTTGCTCAAAAAAGAGCGATTGTTGATTATTACAAAATTCAGAACGACAATCTGGAAGCCAATTTAATAGACAATACGTATGTTTCCCAAAAACAGGAAAGTCATGTATCTGTCAATACTTTCTCTTTTGGAGGAAACCTGACCAGAAACAATTTGAACTTCAACCATTTTGGAGAACGTTTGACAAGTACTTTAAATGGAATCACAATTATTGGCGACAAACAACACGTCGACCATTATACATTGGTAAATCACGCCACACCAAATTGCGAAAGCTTTCAGGATTATAAAGGAATTTATTCGGATCGTTCTACAGGTGTTTTCAATGGTAAAGTTTTTGTTGAAAGAGAAGCTCAAAAAACAAACGCATTCCAAAAAAGCAATAATATTTTGTTG
>JAYVGE010000041.1:0-2140 GCA_043772515.1 Flavobacterium sp.
CCCTGTAATTAGTCCTGAAATTAAATTTCATCCTTTTTTTATTTCTATCAGATTTGTTCGCTTTTTTAGAATAACGGTACTTTTTATAAGACATTCATCCCTTTTTATTTTGATTATGGCATAATGATTGTCTTTTTACCGTTAAGCGGATAAAGAGTAGCATTACACCAAGTTTTATACCAAAAGATTGCTGTGAAACCTTATATTTGCGTTCCGAAATATTTTTTTAATGACAAAAAGACTTAAATAATACTATGTCAAATCATAAAATACTTACTATTGACAATCTGTCACTTCAGGAATTTGATTCTGAAGCCGAATTAATTCCACTATTGACTCCAGAAGATGAGGAGGAAATGAATAACGAAGAATTACCAGATTCTTTGCCAATACTACCCTTACGAAATACCGTTTTATATCCAGGAGTCGTTATTCCTATATCGGCAGGAAGAGATAAATCTATAAAACTAATTAATGATGCCAACGCAGCAGGAAAAGTCATTGGTGTTGTATCTCAGATTAACGAAGAAGACGAAGATCCTACAAGAGAGGACATTCATAATATAGGTACAGTTGCCAGAATCCTTAGGGTTTTGAAAATGCCTGACGGAAATGTTACTGTAATTCTACAAGGGAAAAAACGTTTTGAAATAGCTAAAGTTGTTTCGGAAATTCCTTATTTAACTGCAGAAGTAAAAGAAGTTATAGAAATAAGACCCGAAGACAACGACACCGAGTTTAATGCGATAATTGATTCTGTAAAGGAATTGGCGGTTCAAATTATTAACGAAAGTCCAAATATTCCTTCAGAAGCGACATTTGCTATCAAGAATATAGAAAGTCCTTCATTTTTAATCAGTTTTGTTTCTTCCAATATGAATTTATCGGTAAAAGAAAAGCAAGATTTATTAGCTATCAACGGATTGAAAGAACGCGCCTTAGAAGCACTTCGTTTTATGAATGTCGAGTTACAAAAACTCGAATTAAAAAACGATATACAATCTAAAGTTCGTTTTGACTTAGACCAACAACAACGAGAATATTTCTTGCAACAGCAGATGAAAACCATTCAAGAAGAATTGGGAGGCGTTTCGCAGGAAGAAGAAATGGATGAGATGGGGCTGAAAGCCAAAGAAAAAAAATGGGACGAAAAAACGCAAAAACATTTCGAAAAAGAATTGTCTAAAATGCGTAGAACCAACCCGCAATCTCCCGATTTCGGCACACAAAGAAATTACCTAGAGCTGTTTTTGGATCTGCCTTGGGGAGAATATTCGGAAGATAAATTTGATCTAAAAAATGCCCAAAAAGTATTGGATAGAGATCATTTTGGTCTAGAAGATGTCAAGAAAAGAATGATCGAGCATTTGGCAGTTTTAAAATTGCGAAATGACATGAAATCACCAATTATATGTCTTACAGGACCTCCTGGAGTTGGTAAAACCTCTATAGGAAAATCGATTGCCGAAGCCTTGGGCAGAGAATACGTACGTGTCTCATTGGGTGGCTTACGCGACGAAGCCGAAATTAGAGGTCATAGAAAAACGTATATTGGCGCTATGCCAGGAAGAATATTGCAAAGTTTGAAAAAAGCAGGAACATCCAATCCTGTCTTTGTGTTGGATGAAATCGATAAATTATCTACCAGTAATAGTGGTGATCCATCTTCTGCTTTGCTAGAAGTTTTAGATCCAGAACAAAATAGCTCTTTTTATGATAATTTCCTAGAAATGGGTTACGATTTATCGAAAGTAATGTTTATTGCAACTTCCAATTCAATGTCGAGTATTCAACCTGCTCTGAGAGATAGAATGGAAGTGATTACTATGTCGGGCTATACTATCGAAGAAAAAGTAGAAATTGCTCGCAAACATTTGTTTTCAAAACAATTGGAAGCGCACGGATTGACATCAAAAGATTTAACAATTGGAAAAAAACAATTGGAGAAAATCGTCGAAGGGTATACGAGAGAATCAGGAGTGCGTGGCTTAGAAAACAAAATTGCTCAGGTAATTCGAAATGCAGCCAAATCGGTTGCTATGGAAGAACCCTACAATAAAAAAGTTACCGATGAAGATATCATAAAAGTACTAGGAGTACCACGATTGGAGAGAGACAAGTACGAGAGTAATGAGGTAGC
>JAYVGE010000042.1:0-2138 GCA_043772515.1 Flavobacterium sp.
ATTTACTATTGCTGTGCTCATTATATTATTTAGATAATGTTCTCAAACTCAAAATTATAATTAATATTCCAACTGCAATCATCATTGGTTTTCTCTTAATTTTATTGACCAAATAAGCCCCGAGTGGCGCCGCTATAACTCCTCCCAAAATTAGACCAATAATCACTTGCCAACCTTGTATTCCTCCGAAAAGCATAAAAGTAATTCCACTTGCAAAAGAAACTGCAAACTCTGCGGCATTTACAGACCCTATTGTGTAACGGGGATTTCTTCCACGCCCTAATAAAGTAGAAGTTACAATTGGACCCCATCCGCCACCGCCTACAGCATCCATAAATCCGCCAAAAGAAGCCAGTATATCCAATCGTTTGGTTTTCTTTTTTACAATATTTTTGACCAACGCTTTTTTGATAATAATAACTGCCAATACTATCATATATACAGCGATAAAAGGTTTAATTTTATCACCATCAATTACATCTGATAATAAATAAGCTCCCGCAATTGACCCTAAAACTCCTGGAATTAAAAGGTGTTTTACCAGTTTTTTATTTATATTTCCAAATCGATGATGCGAAATGGCCGATGCTCCTGTTGTAAACATTTCGGCAACGTGAACGCCCGTGCTACTCACTACCGGCGGAACTCCATAAGCTAATAAAAATGAAGTTGAAGTTGCACCATATCCCATTCCTAAAGTTCCATCTACCAATTGAGCAAAAATCCCAATGCAGAAAAAAATCAAAAACTCATGATTAAATCCTGCAGCAAAACCAGACCAAGTAAATTCAGCATGGTGATTATATGCCAAAATCGAGATAAGTCCTACTAATAAAACAACAGGAATAACTACCCATAAACGCTCCTTAAAAGTTACACCTTGTTTTATTGCTATACTATGTGTTACTTCATTATTCATTTTATCAATGCTTTATATATTTTTAAATCTATTGCCCTATCGGCTTACTAGATTACTTTACAAAAGTAACACTTTTTTTTAAATTCAAAATAAAATTTATAAAAAATTTATAAATTATAATGCGATGTCCGCCAGAGAGTTACTTTCAAGTACCTTAAGTGTATTGTCCCTAACTTGAGTCATTAAGCGACGTGCAGCACAATTAGTTTCGTCATCACAATCATCACATTTTTCATAAAAATTGTGACTTGCGCAAGGAAGCAGTGCAATTGGCCCTTCGAGAATGCGGTAAACTTTGGCCATACTGATATCTTTTGGGTCTTTTATCAAGTAGTAACCGCCACCTTTTCCTTTTTTAGCACCTAGAAAACCAGAGTTTCTAAGTAACAACAAAATACTTTCTAAAAATTTAATCGAAATATGTTCATTTTTAGCGATTTCTGCAATTTGAACAGGTGTATTATCTTTTTGACGTGCCAAAAAGGTCAGCGCCTTTATTCCGTATTTTGTTTTTTTTGAAAGCATTATGATTTTGGATTTTTAAGAATCGAAACAAATTGTCTCTAAATTATGTTTACGAAACTACAAACTTTATCCTTTTATCAGCAAATTGTATGAAAGTATTTTAAAATTTCGTTGCAAATTGAAATTGCGCAATCTTTTTCAGTGTATAAATCGTGTTCTTTATTTTCTATAATCTCAAAATCTACGGCATGATTTTCAAACCAGTTACTATTTGGTTTATCATTGTCATTTTCTCCATAATAGAGTTTAATTAAACCTTTGGGAATTTCATTTTCATAACGTAATCTTGTTGATGAAACGGCAAATAAATTTCTAACATTCAATCCCATCAAAGCTGATTTCCAAGCAATTGTTCCGCCAATACTAAAGGCAAGAATGTCAATTTGATGCTTTTCAGTTTTCAAAAGATTTCCAACAGCTTTTTCAATTCCGCCATTAATAAACTGACTGTGGAGACTTTCTTCGGTATAATTGGTTTTATCAATTTCTCCCAATTCACAGCAATCGTAATATTGGATTTCGAAATTGTCTTTCAATAATTCGATATAATCTAAAGTCCAAGCTGATTTTTCTTTTCCCCACAAATCCGATAAAATGATTAATCTTGGTTTCATAATAAAAATTATTTTCAAAAACAGAAGTGAATGTTTAGAATAAATGTAGCTCACTAAATTGCAACTATTCCTCTTTTTGG
>JAYVGE010000043.1:0-2137 GCA_043772515.1 Flavobacterium sp.
TCGGAGTTGGAGTAAGTCTCCCTATTTCCTCCCCAAGAAACAAAAAATTTACCTTTGTTATGCGCCGTATATTTATCTTGTAATTTAATTTCTTCTTGAGCAAAAGTCGTAAGCGAGAAACAAATAGAAACGAATACTGAAAATAGAATTGAATTTTTCAACGAATTGTCTTTTAAAATTAAAATTGATTTATAGTTTGTCTAATGGCGACTAATTTTTTCATCAAATCTTCAAAATAGTCCAAATGCAACATATTGGCACCATCACTTTTGGCATTGGCAGGATCAAAATGGGTTTCTATAAAGATTCCATCAACACCAACTGCAATTCCTGCTTTGGCAACGGTTTCAATCATATCAGGTCTTCCGCCTGTTACACCAACCGTTTGGTTGGGTTGTTGCAAAGAATGAGTAACATCAAGAACAGTGGTTGCGTAGTTTTGCATGGTTGGTATCCCTCTGTAATCGACAATCATATCTTGGTAGCCAAACATAGTCCCACGATCGGTTACCATTACGTTTTGGTTGTTGCAATCCAACACTTTTTGTACGGCGTGTTTCATGCTTTCTGGACTCATAAATTGTCCTTTTTTTAGGTTGACCACTTTTCCTGTATTGGCAGCAGCGACAACCAAATCGGTCTGACGAACCAAAAAAGCAGGAATCTGCAATACATCTACATATTCGGCAGCCATAACTGCATCTTCATTGGTGTGAATATCGGTAACGGTAGGGACTCCAAATGTTTCGGATACTTTTCTAAGAATCTGCAATGCTTTTTCGTCTCCAATACCAGAGAAACTGTCAATTCTAGAGCGATTTGCTTTTTTAAATGAACCCTTAAAGACGAAAGGAATTTGCAAAGAATCGGTAATGCCAACCAGTTTTTCTGCAATACGTAACGCCATTTCTTCGCCTTCTATGGCGCATGGACCTGCTAATAAAAAGAAATTACCGCTTTCTGTATGCTTAATTTGTGGAATATGGTGTATGTTCATAATTGTTGTTTTATAAAGTGCAAAGGTAATTAGGAATTACGATTTACGATTTATGATTTAGTAATATTTTGTCAATTATTCATTTGTCATTGCCAAAAAGGAAGTAATCAGGAGTTGTCTTTGCGAGTTTTATGAAGCAATCTCCTGATAGTATCGGGATTTTAACTATATTTTCTTCAAGCTAAAACCAACAGGAACCATCAAAAAACCTTTTTCGTAAATGTTCATATACAAGACAATGGGTTTTTTTTGACCTTCCCATTTTATTTCATAAACATCCAGAAATCCAGCTCCCATATCACTTCTTTTAGTCGGAAACGGGCAACAACTTTCTAGCTTAGTAAAGTTGATTTTTTCTCCGTTTGGTCCCGCCAAAGCATTCAAAAAGCGTTCTTGGTTAATGGTCTCGTCTTTGCTGTTTTTGTAAAACACATTGATGGGGTAATCCTTATTGTAACCGTATTTTTTGTCTTTGCTAAACTGGGTAATTACAAAAGTATTGTTTTTTGTAAGTTCCGGAATTGGCGCATTGTCATCTACATTTCTTAATGTCGATTGAATGCTCCCACACGAAGTCATAATGATTACTAAAGCGATAAAAAGAACAGTTTTTTTCATTTTTTTTCCGATTAATTTTGATATTAAAATTTACAGTTGTACTTGATAGGCAGATTCAAATAATAAACGCGAATCGGTGGAGGTAGTAAAATAGATTAAATGTTTTTTTAGAAAAGAGAAAAGAAATTAAATTCTTTTCGCCTTTGTTGAATGGGAAATTTTATCTTATTTGCTCCTCGCCTAAAATTTGCAAAAGGATGAGTCAATTTACCTCCGAGCAAAGATATAAATTAGAAGCCCTGTTACAACAAAATAGGTCGAAAATTGAAATCGCAAAATATTTTGGAAAACACATTTTCTTAGTTCGTAGGATGTTTACTAAAATTAACGTTTGTGATTTGAATCCGCCAACACTGGCTACGGTTTATTTTTATTTTGAAAAAGGAAGGAAAAGAATGTTTTATTACGGTAAATTCTAGGCTTAAATGGTATTAGCTCCTTTTTAATTATTTATTTTTTAATTCACATATTGTCACAAACTAATCTGTGAATTCCGATAGATTCGGGAGCGAAATCTGTTTC
>JAYVGE010000044.1:0-13244 GCA_043772515.1 Flavobacterium sp.
GACAATTTAAAATCGCTACACAAATGGAAAAACTACGAAGCCATTTTAAAACATCATGACATTTACGTGTATCCACGAATCTCATCCGAAGAGGAAAACTTAGAGTTTAAAAACCACCAAAAAATCCAAGTCATTGATGCTCCGGTTGTAGAAATATCCTCGACATTTATTAGGGAAAATATTAAAAAAGAGAAAAATGTGCAGCCTTTATTGCCTGCAAAGGTTTGGGAATACATTGATCATAATAATTTTTACAGGAAATAAAAATCAAAAAAGCCTAAATGAAAATTAACATTTAGGCTTTTTATTTTAGAAACTTAGTTACAACACACTACTTTTAATTTGACTTCGAATCTCAGATAAGCTTCGGTCTATTAAAAGTTTTCCATCTCTAAAAACTTCTTTTAATTCCCCTTTTTGTTCTTCTTCCCAAGACACTTCATCTGTTAAGGTATATTGCCCCTCAACCAATTCTATTTTCATTAATCCTTTAGCCGATTTTTTGGTACCATCATCTGTAATCGGGTCTTTAAAAATAGCTCTTCCTTCTCCGTTTACTTCTCCATAAGTCGCTTTCATTGCAAATCCAAAAGTATCTCTTGTATTGAATTGATACGTAAATGAACCAATTCCAAGAACCACATTAGTAGAAGCAAACCCTTTAACTTTCAATCGCTCGCAGATGGCCGTTGCCCTAGTTACGGTAATACTGTCTCCATAAATAGCGCCAATTTGAGGTACTAATTCTTTAAATCCTTTTGCGTTGACAGTACCTCCAAAAACATCCCAAAACAATTCAATTACGCCTTTCTTTTCTTGTTCAGTTTTACCATTAGGGTTACCGCAAATAATATCAACAGGATCTCCACTATCGGGACGAATAACTACTTTTCCTTCTCTTGAAACGATTTCATCTTTCAATCGAGGTAAATAATCTGTTAATACTTTCCATAAATCCCAAGTATCTGATACTATAGAAACGATTCCTTTTGGATACACTTCACAAATTAATCTTTTGAAAGTTTCGTATTCTCCCTCGGTAGTGCCCATACACATTACAGAATGTTCAGTTGCAGCAACGGAACCAGCTATTAATTCATTATCAGAATTGGCATTGTAATATTCTTCAAAAAAATCAATTGCAGGAATCGTATCTGAGCCCGTAAAACTCAATAAATGTCCTGCTGCAGATGTTACCGCCGCTTCGATACCTCCCATTCCTCGCATTGAGAAATCGTGCCCTTGCCAATCGACGAACTCTGGCATTGAAGAAGTTTCAGCTGCATATTTATCCAATACTTTCCTATATTCTTTAGCAATTGTAGCCGAATTACAAGGCAACCAAATTACCGCAGAAAGCAATGTCTCAAAATAATTAGTCAGGCAGAAGAACTCAGGAATCGTATTGTACATTGTGAACATTGGTACCCGAATAGGAACGCTGGCCCCTTCTGGCAAAGCTTTGAAAACCATCGGGATATAGCCTAAATCGTGAAGGTCCTCAATATGTTTTGTCCCTACTTGGTTTTCACCCAAATAATTGTTGATTCTGCGGGCATATTTTTTTACTACTTCATCTTTTGGCTGTTTGAAAAAATGAAAATCAAAATCTTGAATGATGTACTTTTTTAGGAAATATTGCAATCCAAAAAACACAACTTCATCAATTCCTTCTACTCTAGATTTCCTTGGAGTCCAGTTAGAATATACTAATGTCGTTCCGTCAGGATATTGTCTTTTATGGTCAACTTTGTAACCGTCTGTTAATAATAATGGGTTCATGTTACTATTTTTTTAATTATTGCTGAAAATGTATATTTAATTTTATAATATTAGCTGTTTGAAATCCTTTGAAAATGGCGAATAAGAACCGTAAATTTTATCCAGTTCTATTATAATTTTTTCTGTCTTAAATGTCTCTTCGTTTTGATCCAAACAAGTAACGACCAAATTTTTTTTGGTTGAAGAAGTATAAGCTGCATCTACTTGAATGGCATAATTCAGTAAATCATAATTCAAATCACCAAACCGAAGTTCTTTTTGATAGTCATTATAAATGCACGTTTCTTCTTCGTTATTTTTTAATGTAATATGACTTTCTTTGCTCATCCAACCACTTCCATGTCGAGTCGAATAATTTCGGGTCACATAATACATTTCTATATCTTCAATCTTTAATAGTTTACATATTTCGAACGCATTTTTTGATGTAGTATTCGCATAAGTGACGTTAGGAAAAACACCATGATCCATGTCCAATAAAACACCTTGACTGCCTTCAAAAATAAGATTATCAAAGGATTCTAGATAACTGTAATCGCTTATTTTCCAATCGATAACATCTATTGCTTCTAAAAAAAACTCTAACTCTTTTTCAATTTGACTTCCATCAAAAAATCCATAGTAATAGGCAATCCCTTTTAATTTTTCAATCAGCATTTGCCTTGGTGCAATCAAATCAATGGCAAATAATTTATACGGACTTTCGTTGCGTTTCATTGTAGCTCCCACTCCTTTTCCACAAGTTCCATGCTCTAAATTTTTGGTATTTTTTCTATTTTGAAAAACATCAAAAGGGGTTGTCACTTTTGCTAATGGATGAATGTGCAGTTCTGTATTTCCTTTGTTTCCTTTTAATTCTTCCCTTTCATTAAATAAAAAAGTCGGATGAAGGGTACAATGCTCACTAAAATAAGAAGGCAAACCTCGAAGTGCTCCGCTGGCAAAACTCGAATGAATATGTTTTTTGTCATCGATCATTACTGTATGTGCCGCTTGTTGTCCTCCAGAAAATCGAATTACTATAGATTCTGGGTTTTGATGAGCTAAAAAATCAGTTGTGATTCCTTTTCCCTCATCACCAAAACCCAAACCTATAACTATTTGTGCTTTTTTCATTATTTATAGCATTTCTAGAAAATCCAATCCTCCTAAATCTACAGATCCTGATGAGCCAACTTTATATTTTTTGCAGATAACATCCTTAATTACATTTGGAATTTCTTTATGATCTTCAATTGACAAACAATTTTGACCTAATGATTCTTTCCAACCACTATTAGCTCTTTTTGCCTGATCAGAATGCAACACGCTGATATGGTATACGTCATACTTTTTTTTAGCCTCTTCCAAAAGTTCTTTAGCTGTATAAGTCAGTTGTCCAGCACCCATAATTTCCTTAATTGCGATTGCAGGCAATACTTCTAAATTAGGTTCATCACCAACGGTAAACAGCAATCCTTTTTGATTACGTTTCTCGAAGGCATCTGTTTTAGTGTGAAAAGCGGCAAAATACCACGCCAAAAGATAACTTTCACCACCATTTCCACCACCACCTTCAATGTACGTTCTAGTTAACCACATGTCCAATTCTTCATCACCAGATTCAAATTGTCCAACTTGCAACGGATAACCATCACATTCATGATCTCCAATTCCTAAGAATAAAAGAGCAGGATCAGAAACTCCACCCTCAATAATTCCTCCCATTAATTTTGGAAGACCTTCTTTGATTAATTCAAATGGAATATGTCCCATACTCCCTGTAACATCCAACCCTAGAATAATTGGAACAGAATTAGGATGAATAGCAGAATCTCTTGCTTCTCTAAAAGTAATTCCAGTGGGATTCATAGATTCATGCGCCATTCTTTTGGCGTTTTGCTCAAAAATTTCACCAGCAGATTTTGATGCATAACCTGCTTTTAATGCTCTGCTGCTACGAGCATCATTATCGTATCTTGTACCTCCCATAACTAAAATATTTTACCAAATAAATATTCGAATCTCATTCTTGTAATCTCTAATTGGATATTTAAATTCCTAATTATTAATGCTAATTCCATGTCTTTTTGCACGAATGCCTCTGGTTGAAAATCGGCAAATGTCAGACTGTTTTTGTCTAATGGACTTACGTCAATAAGACCTTCTTGTTCTCTCTCTAGTCTTTTTATTTTTAGCTCAATATCTTCCACTCGTCTTCTATAAATTAATTCGGAATCTGCACCAATAATATTGGCTCTGTCTTCTCTAATTTGATCATTGTTTCTTTTTAAAGATTCAATGAATCTTGGTTTTAAATTGTCACTCATAATTTCTTATTTAGTTTGTTAATAGTTATATTAATTGATTTAATCCTATCACTTCAACACGCTCTCCTTCAAAATCTTTAAATGAGTTGGTGGTAAATATTTTCTCGAAACAATCTAAAACTTCAAATCCTTTATTAAAAATTCCGTGGCTTACCGCCAAAAATAACTTACCGGCGTTCTTATTTTTCAGCACTTCGGCAAGACCTACAAAAGTTCCACCTCCGTCACAAATATCATCTACAATCAGACAATCCATTCCTTGTAAATCGTCATTATAGACTTTAAAACCAGATAATCTTCCTGTTTTAACATCGCGGCTTTTACTGCATTCTACTACTTCAACTCCGCCTATAAATTCTGAAACTTTAAAAATTTTCTTTAAAGCGCCTCCGTCTGGAGAGATTAATCTGACATCGTTCCCAATTGCTTCAACTACCGCTTCAATAAAAGTATGATTAGAAATCACTTCGCAATTATTGACCAATGCCAGAGTAACTTCTGAATGCGCATCAAATACAAATACTTTATCGAATTGCATTGCATTAATAATATCGGCATACACTTTAACAGATAATGGCTCTCCTTTTATCATAACTCTATCCTGTCTTGCAGCGGGAAAGTAGGGAATAAAAAGCTCCATATTTTTTACATCCATTCTGCGCAAAGCATCAACTGCAACACACAATAATCCAAAATCATTGAAAGAATTTAAGCGATGTGTAATGGTTACTTTTTGAGTAGTATCAAAATCAGGATTGATTTTTATATGTGGCTCTCCTCCTGAAAATGTAAAATTTTGAAAATTGATTTCTTGCTCTGGAGCAAATGGTTTAAAGTTTTGGTCTAAATTTAGTATCATAGTTTTTAAATTTTGCGTTAATTATACGCAAATATAAATAGTATTTTTAAATAAACAATTTTATTTGCGTAAAATTTACACAAATATCTGTATTTATTCTTTAAAGTATTCCTTTGCCAGCTTTTGAGCAATCAATTTTCGCTTTTCTTTTACTGCATCATCCTCACTTTCAAAGGCTTTTACCATACGTTGTCCTTTAGTTCCAATTCTGCCATATTGAACAATTACATTTTTGCCATCAGTACCTATTTCCCAGAACTTTTTACTCCCATTGGATATGTTAATGTATTTTTCAAAATCAGTGCTTTCATTTGAATCTGGATGATTTGCTTCATCTTCAGTGGATTCGTTTTCAATTTCAATAAAGCTATTTTCAACTTCAACTTCCTCAAAAAACAGTTCATTATTCAATGATGCCGCTATCATCTTCAAAACTCTTGGTTTGTTTTCTATCCAATCCTTCGAATAAATTTGACAGATATTCCAACCATTAGCTTTCAAGATTTCAGGTCTCAAAAGATACTGTTCCAGAATATCATTGTTCGAATAATGAAGATCATCATCAATCATAATTCCTAAAACAAATTCTTCATCTTCTGTAGATTTTTTAATTCCTAAATGGCACTTGAACTTACTTTGACCAATATTTCTTGTGACAGCATATCCCATTTTTTCAATTTCAGCTTGTAGCTGCTCAGCAATCTGACTTGATTCTTGGATACTATTTTTACTATTTATCGAATTCAAAACATTATTAGCAGCTTCCAATTGCCCCAAGCTAATCAATTCGGCATACTGCAGGTATTTTCTAAAATAATTGGCACCCTCATTGTATTCATTTTTAATATCAAAATACTTAATGGAGCTCACCACACACATACTTTTCTTAGCTCTAGAGAATATTACATTCAATCGTTTTTCTCCTCCCCGTTTATTTATTGGTCCAAAATTCATCAGCATTTTCCCGTTTGGATTGTAGCCATAGCATGTACTCATAATGATAATATCACGTTCATCACCCTGGACATTTTCTAGATTTTTTACAAAAAGTCCAACAAATTGGTTGTTTTCCATGCGTTTGTATTCTTCTTCAAGCAAGTTTTCAAATACTTTATCCTCAATACAAATCGCTTCGATTGCAGTTTCTATTTCATTTTGCTGTTCCATCGAAAATGCTACAATTCCAATGCTTTGCTCCTTATTTTGCACCAAAAGTTCCTGAACCATATTGGCAATATACTGTGCTTCTTTCACATTTGACCTCGCATTATATACTCCATTTTCAATATAATGATAGGAAATTGGCTTAGCAATCAAATGTTCCAAATTGTCTTTGGCCTCGAAAACATCAGTAACAATAATAGGTTCAGCTAACTTGCCATGATCTTTCAAATCAGGAATTGTCAATAATTTGCTGTCATAAAACGAAGCATTCGAAAAACCAATTAACGCTTCATGCTTGCTTCGATAATGCCAGCCCAACATAACAGAAGGAAATTTACGCGCACCTTGCGTCAAGAAACTATCGGCATCTAATGAAAAAGAATCATTGTCCTCAGCCGTTGCATCTGCCCATAAATCATCTTGATTTCCTGACGAACTGCCAAAGAAATTACTCGGTGGCATTTGCATTTCATCACCTACAATTATCGTTTGTTTTGCTCTGTAAATGGGCACAAGTCCTTCCTCGAGTGTAATTTGGCTGGCCTCATCAAAAATGACAACATCAAAATAGTTTTCATCAACTGGCAAGGCATCCGAAACACTCAAAGGACTCATCAGCCACACTGGTTTTATTTCTCTGATAATGGGACCGGAATCCAAAGAGGCCAAATCCCGTATGGACTTAAATCGAATGCTTTTACTAAATTCATTTTCCAGAATTTTTCTTCCTTCTGTAATAGCTCTTTTGCTTTCTTTTTGTGCTGCTGTCATTCCAGAAACTGACATTTCAGAAGTCAAAATCAATTCTTTTAAATTGCTGATCTGTTTTGCAATGATATATTTTCCGTTTAGTTCTAATAAATCGGCATACATTTTTTTTACTTTTTCAATGGATGAATGCAACAAATCCATATTGAATTTTTTATGCGTATAATGAATCGCATAATATTTCTCTAATGATCTTTCTGCTAAAGTAATTTTTAAATGATCGAGCGGGATGTTCTTTGCTTTTAATAATTGAATTATAGATGGATTTACATCTTGTATTTCATCAAAAAAAGAAGCGTACAAATCAAAATAGGCTTTCTTTGCATTGATCGCTATAATTTGATTCTCAATAACTATTAAATTTAAATTCTCATAATTTTCAATGCTGTCGCACAAAGAAGAATTTACTTTTACGAATAAATCATTAATTACAGCAACTTCTTTTCTTTCTGTGTCATTAAGGTTTTTTACAAAATCTAAAATGGTAGAATCCAGTTCTTTTTTTAGCGTTTCGGTATGGTATTTTAATTCAAATAAATTCCCAAGATTATACTTGCTTTCGAAATCACTTTTTAAAGCATTAAATTTTCCTTCTAGCTCAAATTGAGCATTATAGTTTTCTAAAATAAGTGATAAACGAGGCTTCACATTATGTTTATTGATGTCATAAACGGCAAGAATTTCACTTCGTGTTTTTTTATAATCTGAATTTATAAAATTAAAAAAGCTGCTTTCATTTTTTCTGATAACTTCCAAAGCAGTCATGGCATCGGTTTCAGATAGCGTTTTTGTCCAATACGGATATTGTTGGGCTAACTTCTCAATTTCATTTCTTATTTTCAATAAAGTTTCAACTTCATTTTCAAGCGATCTGAAAAGCGTACTGTTTGACTCCAATAATTCGGACACATTATTGTCAAAATATATATAACTGGACATTGCTTTTTGAAGAAATATGTGAATCTCCAAAAAAGTATCAAAGTTTGTTGGAATAGTCACAAAATCCAATCGTTCTGAAATGTTTTCTAATAGTACCTGACTGTTTTCCAAATCCTTTTTTAGGTCGGATACTTGCTGATAGGTGCGAAACACATCCATCTTTAAAAAACGAAAAGGATGTATTGAGAAAAACTCAGATTGATTCGTTTCCTGATTGATAGCATATAATTTTTCCAACACGTGCTGGTTTTTTTCCCAATCTAGCAAACCGGCATTATCATCCAGAATATTCATATCCTCTAATACTACTTTATGAGGATTAGAAATCAAAACATCAAAAAGCGATTTAACCGTAAGATGATTTTCAGGATCAATCCTGGCATTCATAAAATCATGAAAGACCGCAACTTTATTGATTTCGTCATCAATTTTCTGAACCAATTTATTGCGATTTTCGGCTATCGCTTGAAAATTGTTTTTTGATGCTGTAAACGCGTAAAAAGTTTTTTTCAAATCAAAAATAAATTCTTTTTTATCGGCTTGTGAATCGTGAATTAAACAGCATAAATCATCTAATCCCTGATTCATTAATCGGTAAAAAACTACATCGAGTGCGGCTCGTTTCTCGCAAACAAACAAAACCTTTTTATCATTAGCGACATAATTAGCTATCAAATTGGCGATTGTCTGAGATTTTCCAGTCCCAGGCGGTCCTTGAATAATGTAGCTTTCGCCCGTTTCTGAATACTTTACAGCATTATTTTGTGTAGGGTCACTTGCAACAACATTAAAAGTTTTAGTAAAACTGTTGTTGGATTCTACTTCGTTCTTGAAATTTTTTTGCGCTAACGAATTGAACAGACTTTTAAAAACATCGCTCTCCACTTGATTTTCGATTACCTGATTATAATCTCGAACCAGTGACATTTTTTTGTAATTAAAATTACCTAAAATCAAATTACACGTATCAAATTCCCAACGAAAAGGATTGGTTTCTCCTTCATCGAGCTGATAAAATTCTCTTTCAATGGTTTTATTTTCATTAAAAAACTGAGCATTTCTTTTGATATCGCTGTTAATCAAATATTCTAAAGATGATGCTTGTGTATAAACATAATTTCTAAACAACTCTAAACCATACGGCTGAAAATTTTCGGACTGGTAAGAATAATTCAAAGTGCGCTGATCCTGAATTGCCAGCTTCTTTTTGGAACGTTTATTAAACTGTGTCAGAATCTGCTTAGCTTGTGAATGAATCAGTTTAATTTTAGGCTTGTCAATATAATCTAGGGCAATACCAGAATTATTTTTCTCTACTTGCACTTTCAATAATCCATAGACTTCTTCTATTTTAGTTTCCGAAAGCTGAATTCGTTCCGGTAAACGGATATCATACAACTCTTTTAGCATATTAGCCAAAACCGGATTTATCTCCACTTCCGAATCTAAAAATTCTAATGAATATTGATCTTTTACGCCTTTTTTCTTGGTTAGGGTTACCGAAACCAAAAGCAAAGGGGAAATTATTTTTTCAGAGTTATTTTCTTTGGTATTAAACCAATTCAGATTACATAAAGCTAGTTTTAACTGACTAAAACCATATTCATTGATGTCTTTATTCGCTTCTAAACGAATTTTATCCAATGTCGGGATGATGTACGGATTATCTCCAATTTCTAAATACTTATTGAGTGAAATCGTGCTTGTAGTGCTGATTTTTTTTGAGATTTCGGGATTCCAGTAGAAAATAGAATTGGGGTTGATATTTTGATAATTCAAAGCTTGCGGAACCGATGAAACCGTAAGATTGAGGAATTTCAAATTCGGTTGGAAATACAATAATCTATTTCGTTTACTATTGTCAAAAAGCCTGTTGCGGAGTTTTTCATGAATAAACTGATTTCTATTTTGCACTTTAGCATCGACCAAATTTGATAAATCGTATTCAGTTTCGGGGTTATAATCCCTATAATTTTTTAGTTTCTCGATAATTTCGTTTAAATCCTTCCAGCGATTGTCCCGGTTCAATTCGGTCATTCCCAAAATAATGTTGGCAATTGCGGGATTTATTTTGCTATTTAAAAAGTACATTTTCCTTCTGTAATCAACAAATTTTTTGACATCATCAACATCGGTAAAATCAAATTGCAAAGTGATGCTTGCCAGAATCATCCCCAAAATAAAAATATCGGTCAACGGATCATGATGCTCAAATTCAAGTTCAAAACAGCTATAATCTTTTACATAAGCTGCTTTTTTTACATTTTCTACATCATTATCAGCAACACTTTTATCTGCATACTCTCTGCTGATCTTTTCGCCAATTTCTACAGTATTATAATGCTCACCCGTAATCTCAAATGCACTGCTTTTGCTTTTAAACAATTTTGCAATGGGAGAAGAATTATTATTTATTTCAAATGATTTATCAGCAATATTAAAATGCTCATCTTCAACATAGAGAGTAGCAATATCGTTTAACGAAGCAACTTTTCCCTGATTATGAATGGCGGCAACCGTTTTTAACAATGGCAGTATTATGGCAATAATATCGTCGTTCGCAAAATTTCCTTTCTGAAAATTTTCGGTAATGAATTGATAAAAAGCCGATTCCTTTATTGGTGTAATCATGTTAATACGTATTTTCTTTGTCTGCCTCTAAAATGCTATTTAATGTAGTGGTGCAGTTTTGACAGAATGATTTATATGTTTTTTCGGTAAGGTTCAGCTCTTTTTTCAAGATCGTTTTCAAATTATCCTCCAAAGCTAATTGCTCCGAAATATCCAAAATATGCCCAATAAAACCATCCTTTAAATCACCATCGCAAAGTGCAAAATCGAGCATGACATAAGCATAATAGTCTTTTAAATTTTCCCTGCTATTTTCAATTCTCAATTTAAAACTATCATCAATGAACGCATTGCTGATTTTGTCACTATTTGAAAAATACTGTTTGTATAGTGTTCTACTATATTCAGATTGTGTCCATTTTGGTTTCAAGATAATTGAAATTAATTCTTTTGTAATTTCAAAAACAACCGTTTTAGTAAACAAGTTTAATTGATGCAAATCGGTTTTTCCAGAAATAATTTTTTCTGTTCTCGTATAATAATTGGCTTTATCCTTTTCAAAGATTTGTAACGATTTTGCGCGAATAAAAATTTCTGGATGTGTTTCACCATCTGATCCTTCCCTAATTCTTTCTAGAATTTCATCGGCTTGTTTTAGATAACTTTCTGCCGAAACTTTTTCTAAACCTGTATTTAATTTAATCAAAGTACTAATTGTAGATTCCAAACTCCCGCTTACTTTTAAAGCTCCCAAATCACAAAATAATTCAGTGTAAAGTTGGTACAATCTTGCCGTTTCGTAATAAAATAATTCACTTGTGTTATCACTTGCAATAGTATTAATGATTCTGTTTGTGATTTCGAATTCGCCATTCTCTAGAGTAAACAACAAAATGTGCGACAATTCGTGAGCGAACAAAACTAGTAACTCCTCCTCGTTCAGTAATTTTAAAATTGTTCCAGAAAGAATAATATGTGCTTCTTTTTCAAAAAAAACAATACCCGCATTATTAGCCTCAATTGTTTGCGATTGATAAATCGTAATCGGAATAAGTATCCCCAATTTATCCTTTGCTCTCGCTAAAATTTGATACACAATTGGTTCCGTTTCTGAATCAATTCGGTATGCATTTTTCAACAAATCGGTTTTATAGGTTTCTTGTTGGTCTTCTTTTACTTTTTCTTCGGAAAACCAAGACCATGTTTTGAATTGTTTCTTGAAATGGTTTCTTAAATCCGTATGAAATGGAAATGGCTTTATCATAATAATTTATCTAGGTAAACTTTATTTCGAAGTGAAAACCTTTCTTCAATAAAGCATTATATTTCTGTTTGTTAAACTTGAATAGTTTTGCAGGTCTTCCGCTTTTTAAAGGAGAAAAATGATCTGTTTCTTCAATAATTTCAAAGCTTAGTATTTTTTTTCTAAAGTTTCTACGATCTATTTCTTTTTCCAAAATAATGCAGTATAAATTTTCGAGCTCTGAGAATAAGAACTCTTTTGGTAACAGATCAAATCCTATAGGCTCATACGTGAGTTTTGCCTTTAATCGCTGCATTGCCTTCCTTAAAATGACAGTATGATCAAAAGCTAAAGCTGGCACTTCATCAATTTTAAACCATTGTGCATTTTCAGCATCCGAATCGGCCTTGACCTTAAGTTTTGAGGAATCTACTAAGGCAAAATATGCCACTGAAATTACACGATTTCTGGGGTCGCGAAACACATCGTCACCGAAAGTAAACAGCTGCTCAAAGTAATTAACGCTAATATTAGTTTCTTCTTTCAACTCTCTTTTCACAGCATCTTCTAAGGACTCATGATTTTGTACTAATCCACCTGGAAGTGCCCAATAAGAATCGTTTGTTCCAAATTTTTGCTGTATTAATAATACGTAAAGCTGATTGTTTTGATAACCAAAAACAATGGCGTCAACGGCAACTTTTATATTTTGATTTTCACTCATATTCTAAATGCGTAATATTTAAACAAATATAGAAATAGTTTTATACTTCTAATCTTATTAATTTGCTCCTTAAGTTATGATAATTGAATAATTAAATAAAAATCAAAAAACCTTTTTCAACTCTATTTGAATATTCTCAAAACTAGTACTCAAATTATCATTTTTACCTGATAAGACATAAACAGCTGTACTGGGCATTTGCTTGCTGTTCCACAATATCTGGATTTTGTTTTCAGCTAGTAACTTTTTAGCATTGATATCCCAAACTACTGCTATTCCTGTATTTCTCGAAATGATTTCGAGCATTTCATATTCAGACGGAATGATATAGTTAGGAACCATCGACGGTCTTTTTTTGTTAAAAACATGCAACCAAAATAATTTTACATGCGGAATTTGTGCATTGTGGCTGTACCATTTCTGATCGTTTAACCAATGTTCAATTGCCGCAAAATCTTTAAGCTTTATACTTGCTTTTAATGGCGCTACATCAATTTCTGGCGAGCCTACAATTACCTGCTTGATGTCTCCAACTTTTTTTTGAATAGTATCAAAGGTGTCATATTGTTGAGTAACTACCGCAAAATCTAGTTTTTTTTCGTTGACTAATTCAAACAACGTGTCATTGTCATAGAAACTAAAGTCAATATACTCGAACTTTGATACCAAGGCGCTACCCAAACTACTCATCAAATGTTTTGAAATTCCTATTGAAATTAAGCGATTGGCGTTGAAGGCTTTAGCGCGAAAACCATTTTCTACATTTTCCAATCGGTCTAATGCTTCAATGATTAAATTATTGAGTAACTTAGCATATTCTGTTGGTTCAACGCCTTTAGACTTTCGATTGAAAAGTTTATATCCTACATGGGCTTCCAACATTGA
>JAYVGE010000045.1:0-2135 GCA_043772515.1 Flavobacterium sp.
ATGGGTCGTCTCGTCTTCATACAGCTTATGGACATTATTAATATTTATTCCGCTCCAACAAAATAACTTCTGAAGTTATAATTAAGAACCCAAGATTATTTTTCGAAAAAATTCTCACAGCCGAAATTTTTCACATGTAGTGCTTGATACAGATTTATAAACATTATACTTAATTATGAAAATCTCTGGATATTCAAAGGATAAACGGATGAAACAGCTAAAACGCGACAGAGATTGCACTAAATTATAAGCGACTCCGCGTAAAACATCGTTCATATCGATATTTCCTTATTTAGTAACATAGTTTTTTCATGCTTAGGAATAAATTTAAGGCCAGTAAAAATTTGAATTTCCGCGGATCTTTTTATCGGTACAAAATCATTTATGCGATACAATATTGAATTTTATGAAAACATTACGAATAAGACATGGATACGAAACATTGCTGCTCTATCGATAGACCATGCATGTGCAAAGTCACGCTTATTTCATACTGTACGGATTATGACCATATACATGGGCAGCGAAAAATGTTTTCTAGGGGTCAGGTACTAAAATAAGCTTCCAAGGATAAGGTGATTTTCGAAATATGTGGGGCTGAACTCATTCTGGGAAGGTGGGTTAGAAACACCCAGCGGACCCCACGTTCACATTATGGTCCCGACCAAAATGGCTACATATATTTTATTTTCACAGAAATTTCAGTGCTGAATTGGATCCAGCTCATATGTACTAGGTCAACTAGAGCAGATCCGCGAATTAAAAAGAAATGACTGGTTTTTGACACACAATCGCTTTTTTGGGAATTCGCTGTTTTGAGTATCACTGTTATGGGATATCTGCTGTTTTGGCAATACCATACATTTTTCATATGTTTTGTATTGGACCCCTATCAAGTCCGACATTTCAAACCTGGACCTCATATTTCAGTTTTCAGGACCCGGATTCGGAAAACCTCAAATGTTGAACCCGTGACATTCTTACTTATGGCCATATACATGGGCAAGAACGACTTGCCCAGCTTGTACTAGGATGACCAACATAGGTTGGTTGATTTGAACCAAAAAAAGGTTGCCGAGTTTTCGCACCTAAAAAGTATATAGACTACTCATGTGCAGCTTCTTTCGAAAAATACTTTTGTCTGAGCGAAAAATTGACATAGAAACTTAAAAACGCGTTTTTCGACGTCTCTCATCGGCTTCTATCAATTGGCTGCAAAACATTTCAATTGTATTATAAAAACTGTATAGGTACATTTTTGGGGTTCAATATATATAACTCAATATTTAAAATATGAAAAAAATAGTTGCCTGATTTCTGTGAAAAAGTTGCATACTTGTCCTGCTTTTACCGAAACGGTTGCCTGTTTTACTAAAATCATTGCCTGATCTTCCTAAAATTGTCGCCTGGTTTTCGGGAAACAGTTGCCCGATATTCCTAAAACGGTTGCCGCTCTTACTGAAATAGTTGCCTGATTTTCATCAATTGGGTGCCACCTTTTCGTAAAATGATTGTCTGCTCCTCCTAAAATGGTAGCCTGATTTTCGTAAAATTGGTGCCAGCTTTCCCAGAAAATGGTCGTCTGCTTATCGTAAAAAAGTTTGCCTGTTTTTTCTAACAAAATTACCAGCTTTTCCTAAAATGCCTTCTTTCTATAACAAGGTTGCCTATTTTCCTTCAAATGATTGCCTGCTTTTCGTGAAAAAATTGCTAGCTTTTCCTAAAATGGTTGCCTGCTCTTCCTAAAATTATTGCCTGCTTTTCCTAGAATGGTTGCCTGCTTTTGATAAAAATATTGCCTGTTTTTCTTGAAATAGTTGCCTGCTTTCCGTAAAAAGATTGCTAGCTTTTCCTAAAATGCTTGTCTGCTCTTCCTGAGATGATTGATTTATTCAACTTAAATGGTTGCCTGCTTTTCCTAGAATACATAGGTGCCTGCTTTTCCTGAAATTATGGCCTGCTCTTCCTAAATTAGTTGCCTGCTTATCGTAAAAAAGTTTGCCAGTTTTTCCTGGAATGGTTGCCTATACGTTTTTCAAAATGGTTGCCTAATTTCACTAAAATAGTTGCCAGCTTTTCCTAAATATTTTGCATGCTTCTCCTAAAATGGTTGCCTGATTTTCGTGGAATAGTTG
>JAYVGE010000046.1:0-2134 GCA_043772515.1 Flavobacterium sp.
GGCCAATTTTGTGGCTTTTTTTTATAGGTCTTTCAAACAAGTTAAGCGCCATTATACCAATTTTAAAAACCATCGTTTACGGAGGTTTAGGGGGCTCAATACTCATAGCTATTTTTGTATTCAATAAATTTGTAAGCTTACCCTTTGATATTTCTTTTTTAGAAGACTCTCAAGATTTTGGGTTTTTTTGGAGAGATGGTTTAATGGAAATGAATAGTTTAAATTTGGCTACTATATTTTATGTGTTTATTTTTATACTTACTTTATTGCTAATCCCTCAAAAATACAACCATTTTAAATTCAAAAATTGGCTGCTTTGGGTAGTGCTATTCATTACATTGATTTTGATTTTTGTATCTGCCAGACGAGCATTTTGGTTGGTCGCTTTAGCTAGTCCAGCGCTTGTATTTATTTTATTAAAAAGAGTTGGAATTCATTTAAATTTGAAAAAATTTGTTGTTCCAGTAGTTATTATTACAGTTTTGTTAGTCGCCTTCACCCTTATTTTTGCTTTGGATAATGATAATATTTCGAAAGAATTTTCATCTTCTTTTGAAGGACAAGCAGATGAAAGTAATAATATAAGAATAGAGCAATACCATGCATTAATAGATGGATGGCAAGAACATTGGTTTTTGGGCGCAGGTGTAGGGCAGGGAGCAGCAGGTAGTGTTAGAGATGAAGATGCTGTTTGGGCGTATGAATTATCTTATGTGGCTTTACTTTTTCACACAGGCGTGTTGGGGGTGTTGGTATATACAAGTTCTATATTTTGGATTATTTATATGGCAATTGTATTGTGTTTGAAAGATAAAAATTATGTCGCGTATTTGATTCCTCAAGTTGTAGCCATGATTTGTTTTCTGATTATCAATGCCACCAATCCTTATTTAGGTAAGTTCGATTATTTATGGGTCATATTTTTGCCTTTAGCCACTATAAATGCGATTAAATTCGATTTGTTAAACAAAAATAGAGAGTAGGAGATATGCAAAAAGTAGTTTTTTTTACCAAATATACCACCAAAGGCCCCACGAGTCGTTATAGAACGTATCAATATCAACAATTTATTAATCAGCATTTTCAGACGGTGTGTTTGCCATTTTTTGATGATGAGTATATCGATGGGATGTATCAACATAAGAAAAAAAATGTTTTTAAATTGTTGAAATACGTATTGAAAAGAATATTTTATGTAATGACCAAGTTGTGGACGAAAGATTTAATTGTGATTGAATATGAATTGATTCCCTATTTTCCTTCTTTTTTTGAAAAACTATTAAAGTGGACGGGCGTAAAATACATTTTAAATTATGATGATGCCATTTTTGATAATTATGAAAACAGTAAGCATGTTGCGGTGAGGTTTTTGCTAAAAAATAAAATTAAAAATATAGCCAAAGGAGCCGCTCATATCATTACAGGAAGTCCATACCTGACGAGTTATTTTGAAAAATACAATGCAAATGTGACCGAACTACCAACGAGTATTACTTTTAAGTATTATTTACAACACAAAAAGGATGTGGTTAGCGATAAATTTGTAATCGGATGGTTGGGTTCTACTTCTACATCGGTAAATTTATTGAAATTGAAAGAGCTAATTGCCGAGATGAACATCACACATTCAAATGTTGTTTTTCGATTTTGTGGTTTTGATACTCGATTGGAAAAACATTTTGGTAGCAATGTGGAATTTATAACTTGGTCGACCGAAAATGAAATGAAATTTCTAAATGAAATAAACGTGGGTATTATGCCTTTGGAAGATAATCTTTTTAATAGAGGTAAATGCGGGTTTAAATTAATACAATACATGGCGATGGGCAAACCAACCATTTCTACTCCTTTGGAAGCGAATGTGAAAATAAATAGAGAGAATGGTAATCTGTTTGCAACTACAGCCCAAGAATGGAGAAATGCTTTTTGTAAAATGATACAAAACCCTGAAGAGTTTAAACAAATAGGTAAATTAAATGCAGAGATTGTAGAAAAATATTATGCTATAGAACAAAATTCAAAAGTATATGTGGAATTATTGAAAAACACAAATTGAACTTACTATCTCGTTGAAAATGGAGAATCAAAAAAATAAAACGCGTTTAATTAGAACTGCCACAGTTGCGGTTTCTCT
>JAYVGE010000047.1:0-5075 GCA_043772515.1 Flavobacterium sp.
GCTATATAAATCCGAAATTGTTTCGCCTGGTAAGGTTTGTAAATTATTTAAAAGAACACCTCCGTTTGCATTCGCGTAGCTCCCAAAATAGTTTGCTAAAGAGTTTTGGTTTACACCAGTTGATAATAAATTATCATCAAAATTATTCGCGTTTTCATAGTTTAGGGAAACTGCAAATTTTTTCCAATCGCTTTTGGCTTGATTGTCATCAAAAATAAAAACGGCTCCAGCTTGATTGAGATCAAATGAGTTAATGTCTTTTGTTGTTTTTGTGCCAAAATAGTTGTTGTTATTTCTGGTACTGTAATTGTTTAAAGTAGCAGCAAACTGATTGTTCGAAAAAATTACCGAACCCGCTGGGTTAGAATTTATAGAGGATAAATCTCCTCCAAGAGCACCAAAAGCGCCACTCATTGCTCTATAACGAGCTGTTCCAATTGTGTTATCTTGCCCGTAACGAAGCGCATCCGAAATTTCTTGAGACTGTGCTACCGAAAATGATAATCCTGTAATTATTAATAGTAAATACTTTTTCATATGTTTTGATATTTAATTTTAAATTGAATTTAAATATTTGCAAAAATACTTTTTTTTGCAAACAAAAACCCATGCTAAACATTCCTGTAATTGCATAGGTTATTTTATGAATTATTATCGTCTTCCTCCTCCTGATGATCTTCCTCCACCAGAGCTACTTCCGCTGCTAGATCCAGATGAACTTGGTGTGTAGGATCTTGTAGGTGATGATTCCGAACGAGTAGGTGAGTAGCTTCTTGTTGGTGCCGACTCAGATCTTGTTGGAGTATAATTTCTTGTAGGAGTTTGTTGCGATCTTGGATTAGTGTTCTCGTTTCTTGGACTAGAACTTCTAGGATTTGTGTTAGATTGCGGTGTTCTTACACTATTACTTCTTGGCGCACTAGAGTTATATCTTGTTCCGTTTGCGTTAGAAAATCTTCTGCCCGCAGCATTACCATTGTTATCAAAATTATTAGCAGCAGAACGGTTTCCGTAAGAGGAACCTCGGCGACCCCCATGGTTGTAACTGTAATTATTTGCAGAGTTGTAACCGTAATAATCATTACCGTAATAGCCATTGTAACCATTACCGTACCAACCATAGCCATAATAAGGATTATTCCATCCCCAATTGTTTCCGTACCAGTAATTGTTGTATCCCCAACCATAATATCCGTAGCTTGGGCCATACCAAGAACTATAACTGTAAGGACTGTTCCATCCCCAATTATTTCCGTACCAAAAATCGTTATAACCCCAATTGTTGCTATATACATTTACGGTAACATGATCTGGATTATTTCCCCAACCTGAATAGCCTGAACTGTATTCTTGGTTGTTTTTGTTATCGGAAATCGAATCATTCAAGGAATTGTAGTTATCTACATCGGTAAAAACTTCCGCCTGCTCATTGTTTTTTTGCAAATCGCTAAAATAATTTTTGTATTGATTATTTTCTGGAGTCTTTTCTGATTTCTTTTTCTCGGAATTTCCGTAAATTCCGTCGTTGTCGTAATAAGAGCTATTTTTGTAGGAACCACAAGATGTGATTGCAATAGAAAGTAATCCAAATATTGAATAAATGGATAATTTTTTTGTCGAAAAATAATAAGTTTTCATATCTATAGTATTTTTATTGTTGGGTTATACAAAAATAGTTAGTTTTGCGTAAATATTTAGTTAAAATAAGTTAAACAATTTTTGTGCCAAACTATTCATCATGAGCAAGAACCTTACAACAAGAACCGAAGATTATTCGAAATGGTATAACGAACTAGTAGTAAAAGCTGACCTAGCCGAAAATTCTGGCGTTAGAGGTTGCATGGTAATAAAACCATATGGATATGCAATTTGGGAAAAAATGCAAGCCGAATTAGATAGAATGTTCAAGGAAACAGGACATCAAAACGCCTACTTTCCCTTATTTGTTCCAAAAAGTATGTTCGAAGCCGAAGAAAAAAATGCCGAAGGCTTTGCTAAAGAGTGTGCTATTGTGACCCATTACAGATTAAAAAACGATCCAGACAAACCAGGAAAGCTAATGGTGGATCCAAATGCAAAACTAGAGGAAGAACTTATTGTACGACCAACCAGCGAAGCAATTATTTGGTCCACGTATAAAGGTTGGGTTCAATCTTATAGAGATTTACCTTTACTAATTAACCAATGGGCAAATGTAGTGCGTTGGGAAATGAGGACCAGATTGTTTCTAAGAACCGCTGAGTTTTTGTGGCAAGAAGGACATACTGCTCATGCTACAAAAGATGAAGCAATTGAAGAATCTGTTAAAATGATGAATGTTTATGCAGATTTTTCTCAAAATTTCATGGCAATACCCGTTATAAAAGGAATCAAAACCGAAACCGAACGATTTGCCGGTGCAGACGAAACCTATTGTATTGAAGCATTAATGCAAGACGGAAAAGCATTGCAAGCAGGAACGTCACACTTTTTAGGTCAAAATTTTGCCAAAGCTTTTGATGTGAAATTTGCAAATGCCGAAGGAAAACAGGAACACGTTTGGGGAACCTCATGGGGTGTTTCTACCAGACTTATGGGTGCATTAGTCATGACACATTCCGATGACAAAGGATTGGTTTTACCTCCTAATCTAGCACCAATACAAGTAGTTATTGTACCGATTTTCAAAACCGATGAAGAATTTGATACGATTTCTAAAGTCGTAAACGAATTAGTGGTGGAGTTCAAAAAACTAAACATTGCTGTTAAATACGATAATAGAACTACACAAAAGCCAGGTTTCAAATTTGCAGAATGGGAGCTTAAAGGAGTTCCAGTTCGAATTGCAGTTGGACCAAAAGATCTCGAAAACGGTACTTTTGAAGTAGCAAGACGAGATACATTGACTAAGGAAGTTATTAATAAAGAAGGAATTGTTACTTATATTAAAGATTTGTTGGCTCAAATTCAGTCGGATTTGTTCAATAAAGCTTTGGATTATAGAGATACTCATATTACCGAAGTAAATTCTCTGGAGGAATTTAATGAGGTTTTGGAAAATAAAGGTGGATTTTTATCCGCACATTGGGACGGAATAGCAGAAACCGAAGAAAAAATTAAGGATTTGACCAAGGCAACCATCAGATGTATTGCCCTTGATCGAAAATCTGAGGAAGGAATTTGCTTTTTTTCTGGAGCTAAATCCACTGGAAGAGTGTTGTTTGCAAAAGCATATTAAAAATAAATAAAAAAAAGTTGCTTTAGCTATTGCGTAAATAAAAAATAGTTGTATTTTTGCCACCGCAATCAAAAACAAGGTCCGTTCGTCTATCGGTTAGGACGCTAGGTTTTCATCCTAGTAAGAGGGGTTCGATTCCCCTACGGACTACAATTAAATAATTATAATAAAAATTACAATGGCAAATCACAAGTCAGCTTTAAAAAGAATTAGAAGCAACGAAAAAAGAAGAGTTTTAAACAAGTACCAACACAAAACTACTCGTAATGCTATCAAAGCATTGAGATTGTCTATCGATAAGTCTGATGCATCTGCAAAATTATCTTCTGTAATTTCCATGATTGATAAATTAGCTAAGAAAAATATCATTCATGATAACAAAGCTTCTAATTTGAAATCAAAATTAACAAAGCACGTTACTAAATTGTAATTTATTTACAATCGTAAAATATTTAAGTCCTCAATAGAGGACTTTTTTTATGCCTTTTTTTTAAGCTTTTAATAAGAGTTTGATGTAATAAATAAAAAACATATTTCTATAAATATTCTTTTATTTCATTATCAATAAGTTAAGTCATTTACAAAAAGGTTTTTTTAATCAAAATAAAGTGTACCTTTGCAACTTCAAAAAAACACAGATGGAATCTATAAGAAACATTGCAATTATTGCCCACGTCGATCACGGTAAAACTACTTTGGTTGATAAAATCATGTATCACTGTCAGTTATTTCGTGATAACGAAAACACAGGAGATTTAATATTAGACAACAACGATTTAGAACGTGAGCGTGGTATCACAATTACTTCTAAGAATGTTTCTGTTCAATATAAAGGTACAAAAATCAACATTATCGATACTCCTGGTCACGCGGATTTTGGTGGAGAAGTAGAGCGTGTATTAAACATGGCCGATGGTGTTTGTCTTTTGGTTGATGCTTTCGAAGGGCCAATGCCACAAACTCGTTTTGTTTTGCAAAAAGCAATCGATTTGGGTTTAAAACCTTGCGTTGTTATTAATAAAGTAGATAAAGAAAACTGTACTCCAGAAGAAGTTCACGAAAAAGTTTTCGATTTAATGTTTGAATTAGGTGCAGAAGAATGGCAGTTGGATTTTCCAACAGTTTACGGATCTGCAAAAAATAACTGGATGTCTGATCATTGGGAAAACGTAACTGATAATGTTGAAGCATTGTTGGATATGGTTATCGAGAATGTTCCAGCACCAAAAGTTTCTGAAGGAACACCACAAATGTTAATTACATCTTTAGATTTCTCAGCATTTACAGGTCGTATCGCAATTGGTCGTCTTGAAAGAGGAGTTCTAAAAGAAGGAATGCCAATTTCTCTTTGCAAAAGAGATGGTGTTATAATGAAATCAAGAATTAAAGAATTACACACTTTTGAAGGACTTGGTCGTAAAAAAGTTCAAGAAGTAATTGCTGGAGATATTTGTGCCATTGTTGGAGTAGAAGGTTTTGAAATTGGAGATACAATCGCCGATTTCGAAAACCCAGAAGCGTTGCAAACCATTGCTATCGATGAGCCAACAATGAGTATGTTGTTTACCATTAACGATTCTCCTTTCTTTGGTAAAGAAGGAAAATTTGTAACATCAAGACACATTCGCGATCGTTTGACAAAAGAATTAGAGAAAAACTTAGCAATGAAATTGGGTGAAACCGATTCTGCTGATAAATTCATGGTTTTTGGTCGTGGTGTACTTCACTTGTCTGTTCTTATCGAAACGATGAGAAGAGAAGGGTATGAATTACAAATCGGTCAACCACAGGTTATCATCAAAGAAATTGATGGTAAAAAATGTGAGCCAATTGAGGAATTAACAATAGATTTACCAGA
>JAYVGE010000048.1:0-5069 GCA_043772515.1 Flavobacterium sp.
TAGAGATATGGAAAATGTGCTACGGGCTATTGAGTTTTTTATAATTGAATATGAGAAACACACCCCCAGCCCCTCTCAAGAGGGGAGTTTGGAGTGACACATTCCCCCTTGAGAGTAATGGTGTAACTTATTCTTTTTGTCTGCTGAAACAGAGTCTGCTTGTTCCTTTTTTAATCATTTTATTGACAATAAGCTGTTACTACTTCAAAGGAGGAGAAGTGTTTCGCAATTTGCCTATTTTTTGGGTAACTCCGAAGGATAAACAATTAATTCGGAGGTAAAAATAACGCCATTACTATTCGTTTAGAATGCATTGGTATGATTCTAACTTTTTATAGTTGCTTTATTTGCGAAATCTGCGGGTGAGACCTTTACTTACAATTTGTCGTGCATCCGTTTTTAATCTTTTACCCAAATTAAATATTTTTTTACTTTATAGTTTATAGTAAGTCCTTTGATGCAGTTGGTTTTTTTGTCTTTGTTTAGTCTTAGCGATTCAATTTTAATTTTTTTGCCCTTTATATTTTCGCACAATTGAGCAAAAGTTAGCAAATCGGTATTGTTTTTTACGATAGGAATTTCAAAATCATCACAAAGGTATTCTGCAAAATCGTCTTTTACTTTACTACCTTCGGTTACTTTGGCTAGTAAAATTTCGAACTGATCTTCGGATATTTTAGGTGCTTTTTTGGTAATAATAATACTGTCTTTTTTGGTAATACTTCTTGGAGCTACAGGAACATATTGCAACATATCTTCGAGAGGGTCTTTTTGTAATGAGCCTCTTGGTAGGTTAAAAGCTTCTGCTTTTTTCTCGAATTCGTAAGAATTAACATCTAACGGATTTGTTTTTTTTATTACTTTGGGATGAACATAAACGGTCTTTTTTGCCACACTGCTAAAATTTCCATTTACGACCAAGGTGATTGTTTTTTCTCCAGGTGTCGAGAAGGTATAGACAGGGTTTTGAGATGTTTCGTCGACACCATTATTCTCTCCAAATGCCCATTCCCATGTTTTTCCGTCCTCTTTTATGGCCGTAAAATAGGTAGGTTGTCCAACTGTAATAATTTGCGAGGCAATAATTACAGCCATATCTGCTCTGTCTACGGCATATTTTGAAGTAAGAACTAGTTCTTTTGTATGCACGCAAGTACCATTTATCGTTAGAGTCACAGTATATTTCCCTGGCTGTTTGTAGACATGAAAGGTATGTTGTCTTTTGTCAGATGGTGTAGCATCTCCAAAATCCCACACCCAAGTTTTTGCATTCTCGGTTTTGTCATAAAATTCTATTGATTCTTCGCTTCGAGAATGTTCTGATAGAACATAAAACTGAGCATCTTCACAATCGACATGATTAAAAAATTGAATGATTAAATATACAATTCCAAATAATAGAAGTACGGCAAAAAGCAACACAATCTTAACATCAAAAAATTTATTTTCTTTCATTATTAACTATTTTAGTAAAAAAAATTGCACACCATTTTTACACAAAAATAAGTGATTTTAGTTACAAACATATACTTTTATTCCTTTCTAACAATATAATTTGTCAATATTCGGTAAGAATAATAGTAATTAATTGTCCGGTGTCAAGTAAAAAGGTGTCCTATTAGTAATATTAAAAAGTTTTTTTTAATTTATTTTTTATTTTTCTTTAGTGGTAACTCTTTGTAAATCAAAGTGTAGTAAATAAAAAAACGGATATAAAAACACATTAAAAAATTGAGTTTGACCAAAAAATAACTTGTGAAAAAAAAAATAAGATATTACAGATAAAATTTATATGTTTGTTCTCTACCACGATTTTATTTAGAAGCATCTAAATAGAGAACATAAAAATCCAAAAAAACTTAATTTAATCTTGTATTAAAGATAATTTGTGACGCATACATAAGAAACCTTTTGTTAACAAAGCAGCTGTGTGTTTTATGTAATGAATATCGATAAAAAGATTAGTACAATGCGATTCGTTTGCAGAGCTTAAATGATGTAGTACCTAAAAAAGATTTCAGTTTTAGGAGACCAACATGATTTAATAGCAGCAGTAAGGAAGCATAGAGTTCGTTACAGAATCAAAAAAGCAAAACATTTAGTAAATGTGTACAATGAGATTTTGATATTAATAAGAATATAAAGATAGGGGTGAATTATAGATGAATAATAAAAACGATAAAAAGCAACAGATGAAAAGGAATATTTTATTAACCGTATTTATTTTAAGCTGCATTGGGTGTAGTAGCGATAAGTACATTTCTCAGATTCCGTTTAAGTATGACTATTCGCTAGATTTATTAAAAAAAGAGGCCAAAATGCAAGAGTCCTCTTTAAAAAACAAAACAGTTGTCAATGACAATTCCGAAAACTTGAGTGATGCAGTTTTGTCTTTAAAAGAAAAATATTCGATAGTGCTTGGTGTGGTACCTAATAAAATTACGAATTATAAACTATATGCTTACATCGACCAATGGATAGATACACCTTATAAAGAAAAAAGTTTTTCTAAACAAGGTTTAGATTGTTCGTATTACTTGCAATCCTTATACAGCGATGTGTACAAGGTGACATTACCAAAAGATCCTGCGGGAATGTATCGTTCAAAAGCGATGCAAAAATTTACAGGAAGATCTTTTTTGGCCGAGGGGGATTTGGTGTTTTTTCGATACAGTAAAGATTCTCCAATTTCAGACGTAGGACTATATCTACACAACGATAGAGTTCTAGCTTGTACAGGGAAAGGGTTGGCTATTTATAATTTTAATGACGAATATTTTCAGTTGCGATATATAGGTGCTGGTAGAATAGATGACGATGCAAAGAAAAAATAACAGGAATCTAGAAGATTTGGCAAAAGAAATAAGGAATATTTCTTGCGACATTAGAGCAGAAATCATTGCCAACGAGCTGATTCAGGGCAATGCGATTGCTCAGGATAAAATTATGATTTCTAACGAAGGTCAATTCTCAAGAGCTTTTAGATTTGATGTTTTGGGAGCAGTTGTTCAAGATGATAATTTTGACAGTCAAGAGCACATCAAACTGCTTTTGTCTAGAGACAGTATTTATGACACACTTCCCGAGGGAGCGGTGCATAGTCCGAGCGATAATGGAACAGAGAAATCGGTGCGTCAAATGATAAAAGAGCACAAGCATCAAAAAAAGCAAGAGACAGAGGCGCGCAATTTTTTTAGTCCTTTTGAGAATGAAATATTTCATTACAAAACAAAGATCGAAAACGAGGAAAGAGAATTTTTGTATCAACTCAACGGGAGTAAGCCATTAGATTTTTTCTATGATTTTTGGGGGTTATCACGTGTTTTTCCTCCTGTTTTGGTATCAAAGTTCATTCAATTGTTGCCTTATGCTTACAAGATTGTTGGAAACATAGATTTGTCTTGTCGTTGCTTATCAAAGATTATAGAAGAGCCGGTGCGTTTTAGAACTTCGGGTTCAAAAGAATATAGCGACCAAAACGAAGCCATTACATTGGGGGATAATCGATTGGGAGTCGATTTTATCTGTGGCAACAGCTACATGGATTATTCGTTGAATGTAACCATAGAAATAGGGCCAATAATTAACAAGCCTTTTGAAGACTATATTCATAACGGAGATATAAAAAAATTTATCGATTGTTTTTACGAACATTTTTTTCCGATGGAAGTAGAGCTCAAAACAATTTTGCTTATGAATCAGGAAACAGAAGCATTTAATTTTAACAAACAACCTGTATTAGGGTACACAACAAGAATTTAATAAAATGATGAAAAACCATTTACGAGCACTTATCGACATAAGACTCATTGTATTTTTAGTTATTATTATAGCCGTTTCGGTTATTTTGACAATGCTTTTTAGTGATAAAGTAAAAGAATTTGCTCAAAAGCATAAGAAAAAATTTTATATCTATATTTTTTCCTTTGTACTTGTTTATGCCTTGGTCGCATTTTTGGGATACAATAAACTTTTTACAGAATTATCAGACGAGTTTTTGTTCTATCAAATAGCTTCGGCATTGTTCGGTATATTGCATGCCTATCTTTATCGGTGGTATTTCGAGAAGTTCGATTTACAATCTGTTGTAGGAGAGCTTTTATTTTCGCTACTTGTTACGTTGTACTCTAGTGTTTTATTTATACTTATTTATACCGCTCTAAATGGTTTAGAATTAACTTTTCTAATGTGTTCCCATTTTATTGTGTTTATTATTCCTACAGGAGTTAATATCGTATTCAATTATATCATGACAATTCCGCCCAAAGAATATGTTACTTGGAAAATACCTACAGATGACAAAGTATTTAAGGAGATAGAAGATGCAGACATGAAAGATTTATTGTTGATAACCCTTTTAATTCAAAAAAAGCCAGACAGTACAGAATATTCTTCTCTTAGATCAAAAGGACCAGTACGAATAGATTTTGGGGCTTTGTTTTACCATACTACTTCGGGTTATAATGATCGAAACAGCAAGCATCCGATAGAGATGACCCTTAATGGTGAAAACTGCAATTGGGTATTTTTCTTGCAGCCAAAATGGTATGAAAAAGCTAAGTATGTAGATGCCAAATACACTTTGGGTATGAATGGTATTACCGAAAATTCGGTTATTATTTGTAAGAGACAGGAGAAAAGCAGGGACAATTCTAAAGGTAAAAAAAATGGAGTAGCTGATGATTCGGAACACATTTTTGGTATAAAAAGAGGAAATACAATAAAGAAAGAGAACACAGAGAAGAAAGAAAAAGAAGTGTTAGTAGCAGAAACAGTATAAGCCGATGTATTATATAGACGAATCAGATAAAATACAAGAAAAGGAGCACCGCACCTACGAGATCAAAAAGGGAGATACGTTGTATAGCGTAGCTCAGGAACTCGATATAGATCCTGTACTGCTTAGAAAATACCACAACAGGTATTGTGAAATACCCGATTTGATCGAAGCCGATTTCAAAAGTTATCTGAAGTTCTTGATTCTAGCTCCAGAAAAAGGAAACCATAAGGGGCAATCTGGGGAGCTTATTCGGCAGAAAGTTATTTTTAGCAATATCCCTTTTACATTA
>JAYVGE010000049.1:0-13092 GCA_043772515.1 Flavobacterium sp.
AGGATTGCCAAAAATGGAGGTCAA
The DNA here is from genome assembly GCA_043772515.1 of Flavobacterium sp. Classification (GTDB taxonomy): domain Bacteria; phylum Bacteroidota; class Bacteroidia; order Flavobacteriales; family Flavobacteriaceae; genus Flavobacterium. The sequence continues at coordinate 25 of JAYVGE010000049.1, forward strand.
TCTTAGCTTGGGTGCTAACTATAAAGGTTTCGATTTCTCGGTGTTATTGGGCAGTGCTTGGGGAAACAAATTGTACAACGGAAACCGATATTTTTACGAATCGATGAATTCGGGGACCAATATGTTGGCCAGTACTCTTAATTCTTGGACACCCGAAAACCATAGCGATATGCCTCGCGCTGTTTTACAAGATCCTAATGGAAACAGTCGGGAATCAGATCGTTTTCTGGAGAATGGTAATTTTGTAAGACTTCGCCAATTGCAATTTGGATATTCTTTATCCAAAAAAATATTGGGAGAATCAAAAATAGACAAGCTACGGTTTTATATAAGCTTCGAAAACCTATTTACCATCACCAAATACAAAGGAATTGACCCCGAATTCTCTCGCAATACTGTCCTTAATACTGGGGTAGATCGTTTTGTATATCCATTTACAAGATCGTTTGTTTCTGGCGTTCAATATATATTTTAATCCAATTTACAAAAGACATCATCATGAAAAAGATATTTTTTCTATTATCCGTTATAAACGTATTGACCATCGTTGGTTGCGATGATTTTTTAGATCAACAATCCCCTGACGAACTTACTTCAGAAAATTTTTGGAGAAACAAATCCGATGCCGAATCTGGTTTGGCGGCAACCTATGCTTTGCTCGAAGGTGCTGTAGACCCATGGTCTTTTGCAGAAGTAAAATGGCCTGTAGAGGCGTATCGAGAAGACATTTGTGAGCTCGGTAGCGACGCACTAAATTATCAGAATTGGGTAGAACTTGCCACATTTAACTACACCAACGGAAACAGCCAGTTTACGACGTATTGGACACTCAATTACAGAGGAATTAGTAATGCCAATCAGGTTATTGATAAGATAAAACAAATTTCGTCGACAACAATAAGCGATGCTGACCGAAAACAAATTGAGGCCGAAGCCCGTTTTTTGCGGGCCTATTATCATCTAAAATTAATTTTAAACTGGGAAAAAATTTATGTAAGAAATTCATACATTACCGATCAAAACCAACTGAGCATTCCGCTATCTACCCGTGCAGCAACTTGGGATTTTATTGCTAGCGAATTGAGGAGCGTTGCCGAAATACTTCCTTCAAAACAACCACAAGACAAAACAGGTCGGGCTACAAGCGGAGCTGCCAATAGCTATCTTGGATGGCTCTATTTGACCAGAGCCTATGAAGAAACGGCTCAAAAACAAACGTATTTAAACGAATCTATTAAAGCACTTGACAAAGTACAGGGCTATGAACTGATAAAAGATTTTGTTTCGATGTTTGACGGCACCAACAAAAACGCAAAAGAATCGATCTTCGAACTGCAATTTTCGGAAGCTACAGCCAATGGTGCCTTCTATCGTAATGCGCTTCATTTTTGGATGGCAGCAGGAGAGTTGGGTGGTTGGGACGAAATTCTGCCAAGTACCATGCTTGTCAATGAATTCAAAAAAGAAGGTAAAATTGCCTCCACCGGAAATTATGATTCCCGTCTTTATCAAACGCTTTTTTTTAAAGATCCCTATTTTAATGACCCTAGCAATCCGATAGTTTTTGGAGCTACCTATGACAATAAATTTGGAGGTGCCAACAAACCCGTTTTTCGTAAATTTTTACCCAATACTCAAGAAAAAATGGATCAAGAATTTACTGCTTTAAATGTACCTCTTATGCGATATTCGAATGTACTTCTAATGCAAGCAGAGGCATTAAACGAATTAGGACGTACGCCAGAAGCGATTCTGTACATCAATAAAGTTCGGAATCGAGCCGATATGCCCGTTATGATGGGCAGTACTCACGAACAAATAAAAGCCCAGATTGAACACGAAAGAATAATTGAATTCCCTCTCGAGAACTTTCGTTTTTATGATTTACGCCGTTGGGGAAAAACAAAAACCGCCCTCGATGCTGTTGGACGCACTGATTTTGACCCATCAAAAAACAATTTCTATCCGATTCCGTTAACAGAGACACAAACCAATTAACATTTAATTTCAAAAAAAGAATAGCCCAAGAAATCATTGAGTTATTCTTTTTAAAAGTATAGAACTAGTCAAAGTTGCTTTTTATCTAAGAATTTATTTTGCCAAAAAATTTGTCGTTTTCTAAAGATATTGTATTTTTCGATTGGCAAAGATTTAAAGAAGAAGTGCTTAGTAAATGTTTTAAGTAAACCATACCATTTGTCTGGTACTTTTGCCTTTGTGAGGAACGAAGCAATCTCGTTAAAAAAAAATCAATACGCCGCTATTCAAATTTTTTTGCCTTGAAAAAGACCAAAATAACATCGTCAAATTTGGCATGCTTTATTTCAAAACCTTTACGAATCAAAAATAAAAACGAAATAAAATGCACAAAAGAGAACCATTTTTTATTCTTTCCTTTTTTTTAATTTTAAATTCCTGTTTAGCTCAAAATAAATTTCCAAACTTAGAATTTAGTAAAAACAGCCTGAATTACAAAGGACATCCAACAAATGCCACTGACCGAAAAGCATTGGTGTTTTCTGATAAAGGCGCATGGTTTGGGTTTGGATTCTTGGAATCCTGCGAAGTACAAGGCGGTTTCTCAGGCCCATTTTTAATGACGGAACAAAATGGTGTTTGGCTAAGCCCTTCTTTTGTTTCATTACATCTCAATGATCAAAATCTGCATGAGTTAATTCATTGGAAAACGGCTTTAGTATCTCAAAACAGCTACAATAGCCATTTGGAACAGCAATTTCAGAACGAAAAACTAACTGTAAAACAACAGCTTGTTTTTTTGTCGGGTCATTCGGCTCTTCAAAAAACAAGCATTACCAATCGATCAACAGCAACTATTACCCTTTTCCCGTCTTTTGATTCAAAATTATTTTTGGATAATCTAAAACTTTCAAAAGAAAAACAAATACTAAAAATTGTTTCTACAAAAAGCAATGCCGTTGGATACATTCAGTTTTTAAACACAACAACTGCAATTGAAATTACAAGAGAGGGCTATAGAACCCAAATTAAAAAACTCACACTAAAACCAAACGAAACCAAAGAAATTATGGTTTCACAAACCTTTATTTTTCCTGAATATTTGTGGGAAAAAGAAAAGGAAAATTTAGCGAAAACAGAATTCAATACGTTGCTTAAAAATAGCCAAAAAGAAAAAGAAAAGCAGTTAACCCAATTAATAGCCAAAAAGAAAATAGTTTATAAAGATCCTATTTATTCTGATTTGATGGCAAAACTGGTTCTTACCTTACAAAATAATACCCGAATTGCAGCAGAAGGGTTAAAACATGAAGGGCTTTTTCCTAGTTATAATTACGAATGGTTTCATGGTTTTTGGGCATGGGATAGTTGGAAACATGCGGTGGCTGTTGTAAATTACAATCCAGAATTGGCAAAAAACCAAATGCGTGCGCTATTTGATTACCAGAAACCGAATGGTTTTATTCCCGATTGCATTTATAGAGACACCCTGATGGAGCCTAATAATTACAGAAATACAAAATCACCGCTTGCCGCTTGGTCTGTATGGAAAATTTATGAGCAAACTAAAGAGTTCGATTTTCTAAAAGAATTTTATCCAAAATTGAAGTCATACCATAATTGGTGGTACAAAGAACGGGATCACGATCAGGATGGTTTGTGTGAATTTGGATCGACCGATGGCACCTTAGTTGCTGCAAAGTGGGAAAGTGGCATGGACAATGCGGTGCGTTTTGACGACAGTAAAATCCTAAAAAACGCAGCTAAAGCGTATTCTTTAGACCAAGAAAGCGTTGATTTGAATTCTTTTTTATATGCCGAAAAGAACTATTTGGCTAAGATATCCAACGTTTTAAAATTATCGAACGAGTCCAAAAAATGGCAAGAGGAAAGTACCATATTAAAAACAAAAATTCAGAATCAATTTTGGGACGCAACTTCGGGTTGGTTTTATGACACAACAATCGACGGAAAATTCTTTGTAAGAATCATGGGCTGTGAAGGATATTTACCTCTTTGGGCAGAAGTAGCTACTGCCGAACAAGCCAAATCTATAAAAGACATTATGCTTAATCCTGCTACTTTTAACACCTTTGTTCCCTTGCCAACATTGGCAGCAAATAACCCAAAATTCAAACCCGACAATGGGTATTGGAGAGGTCCTATTTGGCTTGACCAAAGTTATTTTGGCATCAATGGATTGGAGAAAAACGGCTACTCAAACGAAGCAACCCAACTGGCACACAAACTCATTCATAACGCAGACGGAATTTTGAAAAAAGGAACCGTAATTCGAGAGAATTACCAGCCCATCACAGGAAAAGGATTGGAGGCTTCTAATTTTAGTTGGTCGGCAGCCCATTATTTAATGCTGCTTTTAGAAAATTAAAATCTTAAATCTTAGTCAAATTTTGATTAGTAAAGGTTTGTTTTGAAACATTTACTTAACCTATTAACTAAACAAATATGAACATCCAAAATATATTTTTAGCTAGATTCCTATTGGTAATAGTGCTTATGGCAAGTTGTAATCTGGCTTTAGCTCAAAGTAAAAAAGGGGCATCTCTAGAGAAAAAAGAGGCACAGCGTTTTTTTTCAAAACCCGATTTGATGCAAATTGGTGTATATTATTATCCAGAACAATGGCCAAAAGAGCAATGGGAACGCGACTTGAACAACATTAAAAAACTAGGGTTCGAATTTACTCATTTTGCTGAATTTGCCTGGAGCTTTATGGAACCCGAAGAAGGGAAATATGATTTTAAATGGCTAGACGAATCTCTGGCTATAGCCGAAAAATCGGGATTAAAAGTGATTCTTTGTACGCCAACTCCAACGCCTCCAGCTTGGATGGGCAAAAAATATCCAGAAATTTATTTGGTAGATGCTGGAGGACGCCGCAGGGAACACGGAAACAGAGCCAACCAATCGGTTTCTAATGAAAAATACAGAATGTTTGTCGACAAAATAGTTACCGAACTTGGAAAAAGATACGGAAAAAATAAAAACATTATGGGTTGGCAAATCGATAATGAGCCAAGCGCTCCAGATGATTTTAGTCCTTCTGCCCAAAAAGGGTTTCAAAAATGGCTTAAAGTCAAATATCTAACGATAGAAAAACTAAATACAGAATGGGTTGGCAGTTTTTGGAGTATTCGTTACAATAATTTCGAGCAAATAGCAATCCCAAATGCCGAAATCTATTTTGAGGACAAACTAAGTCCGCATGCCATTCTGGATTTTAGAAGATACACGGCAGATTCTCAAGCCGAGTATTTGAATCTACAGGCCGAAACATTACGCAAATATATTGATCCCAAACAATGGATTACGACCAATTATACCAATGTAATCTATGCCGCAGATCCGAGAAGAACGGATAAAATGGATTTTATTACCTATACGATGTATCCTGTAAGCGGGAAAAACCCTTTGGGGGGAGATAGTTTTCGAATGGGTTCTCCTAACAAAATTTCGGAAGCAAACGATTATTATAGATCTATAAATGGTGTTACAGGTGTTATGGAAATGCAACCCGGACAAGTAAACTGGGCCAGCATCAATCCACAGTTACTTCCGGGCACGGTTCATATGTGGCTCTCACAAGCTTTTGGAGGAGGTTGCTCATTTACGTGTACGTATCGATACAGACATCCGCTAGGAAGTAGCGAAATGTATCATGATGGAATTGTGGGAACTGATGGAGTAACCCTTTCTGCGGGGGGAAAAGAATTTGTACAGTCTATCGAGGACATGAAAATACTTCGTAAAGAATACAATCCAAAAGCTGTAATTCCTCAAAATTTATCCAAAATAAAAACGGGTTTTTTGTGGAATCACGAAAACCTTTGGGATTTAGAAAACCAGAAACAAACCGAATTTTGGAACACTTGGAAACATCGAAACACTTATACTACAGCTATAAAATCAACTGGAGCTCCCATGGATTTTATTACCGAAGAAAATGATTTTTCTTCTTATCCGTTTATTATTGCTCCGGCTTACCAACTTATAGATCAAAAATTGGTAGACAAATGGACAAAATATGTAGAAAACGGAGGGAATTTAATCCTTTCCTGTCGCACAGGTCAGAAGGATAAAAACGGACATTTTTTTGAAGCCAATTGGAGTGCACCAATTGTGCCGTTAATTGGAGCCGATGTAGAATTTTTTGATATGCTGGTTGCCGATGTAAACGGAACCATAAAAGCGAATGATAACACCTATCAATGGAATACTTGGGCAGATGTCCTAAAACCAAAACAAGGAACCGAAGTTTTGGCAACCTATGCCGATCAATTTTACAAAGACAAAGCGGCAGTAGTTACCCGAAAACTAGGCAAAGGAACCATTACTTATATTGGGGTAGAGAGCAAAGACGGAAAATTAGAAAGGCAAATTGTGCGAAGCATATATGACCGTGCAAAAGTAGCCATCGAAGATTTGCCCAAAGGAGTTTTTATAGAATGGAGAGACGGTTTTTTTGTTGCGGTAAATTATTCTAACGATCCTATAAATATTCCAATTCCGCAAGGAAGTAAACTACTCGTGGGAGAAAACCCTTTGCAACCTGCACAGGCTATTATTTGGAAATAGAGAAATAGGGGATTTTGATTAAACGCCAAAAACCGTAACAAATAAAAACCAAAAGGATTGTTCGTAATTATAGTGAAGTAAAAAAACCGACACAGATTTTACAAATTAACCCAGATTTTTTAATCTGATGGTATCTAAAATTTGTGGTAATCTGTGAAATCTTTGTCAAAAAACATCCTTTTAGGTATCAATATGAACAATCCTATAAAAATAATTTAATAAAACAAAAACGAATGATTTTTTCAGAAGCAAATATTCAGCAATTAGCGATAGAACAGTATGGATTATCCGTTACCGTAAAAGCATTAAATGGTTATGATGAATTAAATTTTATCCTAACCGATAAAAAGAATCAGAAATACATTTTAAAACTTTCCGATAAAAATCACTCCTATTCTTTTCTGGAGGCTCAAGTAAAAATCATTAAACATTTAATAAATAGCTCATTAATAGGCCATTTTCAGCAGTTTTATACAAATAAAAACGGAAAAGAATTAACACCAATAATCAAAGAAGACCAAGTCTATTACCTACGGATTCTTAGCTTTTTAGAGGGTGATTTTTGGTGCGAAAAACCAGAAAAATCGAATGACTTATTTTATGATTTGGGTTTTTTTATGGGCAATATGGATAAGGAGCTTCAAGGATTTTCGCATCCGGCAATGCATCGTCATTACACTTGGGATATTAGTAAAGCCAGTGATGCCAATGAAAAACTGAAGTACATTACCCATCATGAAAAAAGACGAATTGCAGGGTATTTTCTTTTACAGTTTGACACCGAAGTGCTTCCGCAAATACATTTGTTACGGCATGCATACATCCATAACGATGCCAATGATTGTAACCTATTGGTACAAGAAGAAAAAGTGACTGGCTTAATCGATTTTGGCGATATGGTTTACACCGCTTTAATTAACAATCTTGCAATAGCCTGTACCTATGCAATACTTGAGAGTAAGGATCCCATAACTGCTGCCTCCTTTATCGTAAAGGGTTATCATAAATCTTACCCGCTTAGGGTACAAGAACTGGATTTGTTGTATTATTTAATTGCGGCAAGACTTTGTATTAGTGTTACACAATCTGCTTACAATGCTGCATCAAACAGTGATAATACACATCATTTTATTACCGAAAAGCCCGCTTGGGAATTGTTGTACAAACTCCTCAAAATTAATCCGATCAAGGCACAAGATACTTTTAGAAAAGTTTGTGGGTTTGAGGGTTTAATAAGCGATTCTGATTATTCTGATTTATTACAGCTTCGCCAAAAAAAGATAGGTAGAAACCTAAGTATCGGTTACACTGAAAAATTAAAAATCGTAAAAGGGGCACTACAATATTTGTATGATGATAAAGGACGAACATTTGTAGATTGCGTAAACAATCCTTCGCATGTGGGACATTGCCATCCTGTAGTGGTTAGAAAAATGCAAAAACAAATCGCAACTCTAAATACCAATACAAGATACCTAAATAACATCATAATAGAATATGCAGAAAAACTTACTGCTACATTACCCCCTTCGTTAAGTGTCTGCTATTTTGTAAATTCGGGTAGTGAAGCCAATGATTTGGCGATACGAATGAGCCGACATTTTACCAAACAAAAAGATATTATTGTATTGGATCATGCCTATCATGGAACCTCAACGGTGGCAATAGAAATGAGTCCTTATAAATTTGACAATAAAGGAGGATTTGGCAAAATGCCATGGATACACAAAGCAATCAATCCCGATTTATACCGAGGTCCTTATAAATATGGCGATGCAAATGCAGGTCAAAAATATGCTGCCGATGTACAACGTATAATTGAAGATTTACAAAAAGAAAATAAATCCCCAGCCGTTTTTATATGCGAAACCTTATTGGGCGTTGGAGGACAAATTCCGCTTCCTAAAAATTATTTAAAAACAGTCTATAATTTCATAAGAGCTTCTGGTGGCGTATGTATTGCCGATGAAGTACAGGTTGGTTTTGGAAGAGTCGGTGATACATTCTGGGGGTTCGAGTTACAAGATGTAGTTCCTGATTTTGTAGTATTGGGAAAACCAATTGGTAACGGTCATCCACTGGCAGCAGTAATTGTAACCAATAAAATTGCCGATGCTTTTAATAACGGCATGGAATATTTCAATACTTTTGGAGGCAATCCAGTATCAATGTCTGCGGGATTAGCCGTTTTAGAAGTAATTCAAGACGAAGAAATGCAACAACATGCCTTAGAAGTTGGCAATTATTTGATGGATTTGCTAAAAGGATTAATGCTAAAATTCCCCATCATTAGCGATGTTCGAGGACACGGTTTATTCATAGGTGCCGAGATGGTAAAAAACAGAATAACGATGGAACCTGCTATTACCGAAATTGATTTTGTTGTCGAAAAAATGAAAGATAAAGGCTATTTATTAAGCACCGATGGACCTTTGCATAATGTATTGAAGATAAAACCACCCATGCCATTCAACAAACAAAATGCGGATGAAATGGTTGGATTTCTTGACGTTATTTTGAGTGAAGTTCAAAATTAAGGCAACAGCCTTTAGATGAATATGCTTGTCCGTAACCAAGTAGCTCGCCAAAAGAAATATAACGATATGATATCTTACTAAACAGACCAATCCAAAGTAAAATAAAAAACAAATGGCTCTCCCTATAAAGTTATAGGAAGAGTAATTCGTGCGATGCTTTTCTTTAACACTAAATGATTATACTAATTGTTAATAAATCAATTGTTTTATTTTTCTCACTTATATTAATTGTAAATAAAAGATATTAAGTTTGCGTGAAATAAATCAAAAATGAAAAAAACCTACCTATTCTTTATTTTATTAATTCCTTTTTTAGTATTTTCTCAATTTAACAATTCTGCCCCATGGATGACTGACAAAGAGAAAAACAGAACTTCATCTAAAACAAGCGAAAAAACAATCCATCAATTACAGCTTTCTTTTAATACCTATTGGCAAAATCACGATAAGGAAAAAAAAGGAAGTGGTTACAAACCCTTTATGCGTTGGGTAAACCATTGGAGTAATAATACCGATGACAAAGGCTATCTTATCTCTCCTAAAAAAATGTGGGAAGCAATGGCACAAAAGAAAGAAACCAAAACGAATAAGAGTGCTAGTGTACCCACGGGTAATTGGCAATCTATAGGGCCATCAACACACGCCAATACTGGATCTTGGTCCTCGGGACAAGGTCGAGTTGGAGTAGTGCATATAGACCCTTCTAATCCCAATACTATTTATGTTGGTTCTCCGTCTGGAGGTATCTGGAAATCTACTGATGCGGGAAAAAATTGGCTACCTCTCTCCGACAAATTACCTCAAATTGGCGTTTCTGGTATTGCTGTCGACCCTAACAATCCCAACACGATTTATATTGCTACTGGAGATAAAGATGCGAGTAACACTTATTCTATCGGAGTACTTAAATCTACAGATGGTGGATTCAATTGGAATACCACAGGATTAGAATTTACAGACACCCGATCTTTGGCTGGTGACTTGATCATACATCCGACCAATAGCCAAATTTTATGGTGTGCCACAAACGATGGGTTGTACAAAACATCAAATGGTGGTACCACATGGACTATAACCCAACATGGCGTTTTTGCCAAGGGAACTGTTCGATTAAAACCTGGAAATCCTAATATTGTTTATGCTGTTTCCAACAATACTTTTTACCGATCTACTAATGCTGGTGACTCTTTTGAAGCAACTGCTTTGGGCTTGCCTTCTAACTCTGGTAGATTACTCCTAGATGTTACTCCAGCAAATTCTAATTACGTATATGTATTAAGCGCAAAAACAACAGGTGAATTTCAAGGAATTTACAAATCTATCGATGGTGGTAATCGTTTTGAAAAAACAGCAGAAACACAAGATGTTTTTGAGTCTAATCAATATTGGTATGACTTGGCATTTGCCGTTTCTAGCACCAATGCCGATGAACTCTATACGGGTTGTTTGAATATTTGGAAATCGATAAATGGCGGTACAACGTTGACCAAAGTAAACAACTGGAGTAGTCCTAGAACTGCTTCTTATACGCATGCTGACATTCACTTTTTAAGTTTTTTAAACAACCAATTGTATGCAGGAACAGACGGAGGAGTTTATGTTTCTGCCAACGGAGGAACCAACTTTAAAAGTTTAACAGACGGATTACAGATCAGTCAATTTTATAAAATTGCCGTTTCTAAACAATCCGCAGGTAAAATGGTAGGAGGTCTTCAGGACAATGGTGGCTATGCGTATAGCAATAGCCAATGGAAAAATTATTATGGTGCCGATGGTATGGACACGGCAATAGACCCCAATAATAGCGACAAATATTATGGTTTTATACAAAACGGAAAAACGCTTTATACTAGCACAAACGGAGGAAATTCGATGAGTTCATCTGTTGATGCTCCTTCTGGAGAAACGGGAAACTGGGTAACACCATTAGCAATTAATACAGCAGGAGAATTGTTTTCTGGATTTGAAAAACTATACAAGCTTAGCGGAAGTTCTTGGAAAACAGTCAGTACCACAAGCTTAGGTGCCGATGGTATTGAGCTTATATCGATAGACCCAAGCAACGACAACATTATGTATGTCGTTAATGGAGCCACGCTATACAAAAGCGCCGATAGAGGAAACATTTTTACAAAACTGTATACAGCCAATAAAGGAATCACTTCTGTTTGTGTACATGCTAAAATTAGTACTACAATATACCTTACTACAGCGGGCAGCACAGGAAAAATAATGAAATCTATTGATGGAGGAGAAACCTTTACCTCTATTTCATCGGGATTGCCAGACATTGGAAAAAACGTAATCAAACATCAAGGCAAAAACGCACTGAATCCCTTATATTTAGGAACAAAACTGGGTGTCTATTACAGAGATGATTCTATGTCGGAATGGGAACCTTTCGATACCGATTTGCCAAATGTTAGTGTCACCGATATAGAATTTAACTACATCGATGCCAAAATAATTGCAGCCACCTACGGAAGAGGTGTCTGGCAATCCGATATTGTTATAGAACCTTCTCCGTACGACATTCAACTAGTAGCAATTCAGTACCCGAAAACAAGCATAAACTGCGGCTCGATTGTGCCAAAAATAACCGTAAAGAATATCGGAAAAAACCCAATAAATACAATTACAATAAATTACCAATACAATAACATACCATTAGTTTACAATTGGAGCGGTGTTCTTGCATCCTTGGCAACCGAAAACATTGAATTACCAGAAATAACATCCGAAAAAGGAGTTTATTCTCTCGATATTACCACAACGGTTGCCAACGATGACAATTTAGACAATAATCATGCAACGGTACCTTTTTACATCAATAATACTGGAACATTAGGAGTTACAAATACATTTGAAACTAGCGATTCTAATTTATTAACCTATACCGATGGAAAAACAGACAGCTTATGGAAAAACGGAGTACGAACTGGAGATGCCTTGTCTACTGGAACCAACAAAGTATATACCACTAGTTTATCTGGGAATTATCCCGACAAGACCAAGGCGTATTTAATATCACAATGTTATAATTTGACACAAATTTCTAATCCAGAGATTCGCTTTAAAACTGCTTTTGACCTAGAACCCAATTGGGATATTGTTTATGTAGAATATTCTACCGATTTTGGAAAAAACTGGAAAGTCTTAGGAAAAAAAGAAACTAATTGGTACAATAGTGATCGAACAAATGCAAGTTCGGGTACTGAGAACGACTGTCAAAATTGTCCCGGTGCGCAATGGACAGGAACAGATAACACTCTGAAAACCTATTCTTATTCTTTGAATAATCTCGCTACCGAAGCCAATGTTGTTTTCAGAATTGTTTTCTGGTCAGATGAAGCTTCCAACCAACTGGGTGTAGTAGTCGATGATTTTGTGATTAATGGTATAACATTAAAAACAAGCCAAGCTAAGTCAGATCAAGTTTTAATACACCCGAATCCCTCCGATGCCGTTTTTAATATTGAAATGGGCAGTATTGAGCCAATCTTAATCGAGGTGTATGATGTTGCGGGAAAAGTGATTTATTCTAGAAGTGATTTTAAAAATCTTCAAAGTAAAGTTACTCTCGATTTATCAACTGCTTCCTCAGGAATTTATTTTATAAAAATTGACTCCGAAAATCAAAGTATTGCAAAACGTATCATAAAAAAATAATCCCTATTCCTACTAAACACACCCATACTCTTTTGATGTAATGGGTGTTTTTTTTTGTGAAATTAATAGGTGTACTTGATAACTTTACCAGAACAAAAAGAGAAGTGATCTTTCAATAGCCCTGTTATTCAAAGATTTTTTGCCTTGAAAAAGACTAGAATAACTTCGTCAAATTTCGCATGGTTTATTTCTAAACCTTTACTTAATACCAAACCTAATTATAATACAACCCAATCCCTCCTCTATCGAAAAGAGAAAACCTGAGGTGAGGAGAAAAAAGTCAGACTAT
>JAYVGE010000050.1:0-2116 GCA_043772515.1 Flavobacterium sp.
GTCTTTATCGGTTACTTTGGCTTCGAAGGTATTACTTAAATTAAACCCGAGTGTGTTCGAATTGTTTTTTCCTGGAGCACCAAATATACCGCCATCAAAACGGGAATAGTCCGTTCGCATCGTTCCACTAGCATCAGATGCGTAGGTATCGTAATATTTTTCGAAACTGGGTGTATATCCGTGAGAAATAGACGGACGCATGACGTGTCGTATTGATTTTATTTTTTTGTCTTCACCAAAATTAAAAGTTCCATAAATTGTGGTTCCAATGCTAGTCGAAAACGAGTAGGTTCTAAAAGCATCAAAACCATTGATGTTATTTTCGACTACTTTACTCAAATCTTTGTCATAAAAGCGTTGTATGGTTTTGGCGTACCAAACTTCTTCATAATTTATAGATGTCGAAGCACTAAAATATTTGAATAGCTTAAAATTGGTGCTTATTGGGATGCTGTGTTGTACTCCCATTTTGGCATTTTTAAACATTTCTGGTTTAAAAAACAAGGAATCCTTTGTTGTAATGCTGTTTCTTCCGTTTAGATTGTATTGTAAATTAATATTCTTAAAAAAGCCTTTTTTTATTCCATCTTTTCCAACAAAAGGATACATACGGTCTACGCTCACTTGAAGTGTTGGTAGGGTCATATCGATGGTTTCTGTTTGTGTATTTTGCGAATGTGTTGCTGTGAGGGTCATTCTTACTTGAGGGACAGAATTGAATGTTTTGGAATAATTTACAGAGGAACTCAACGTATTGTTAAGGTTTGATCCGATATTATTTTGATTGATAGATTGTTTAAAATATTTGCTGCTTCCAAGATTTACAGATGCCGAAAAACTAGAATTGGGATTGGCTTTCGAGTCTTTAGAATGTGACCATTGTAAGTTATAAATGTTTTGTTTGGTATAGTTGGGATAACCTCTTTCTCCAGAAATTAAATTTTCGAAACGAAAGTTAAAATTTCCTCTGTAATTGTAACGGCTTGCATAGGCAGATTCAAAACGCATTCCGTAACTTCCGTTGGTGTAGTAATCCCCCAAAACAGTTAAATCGTAATTGTCGCTCAAAGCAAAATAATAACCTAGATTTTGTAGCGAAAATCCTCTATCATTCGAGTCGTTATAACTAGGTAGAAGTATTCCAGAAATACTCGTTTCTTTAGACATCGGGAAAAAAGCAAAAGGCAAAGCCAATGGTGTTGGCACGTTGGCAATAACCATATTGGTAAAACCAGTAACGACTTTTTTACCAGGAATAAATTTTATTTTATTGGTCTGAAAATAATATTCGGGATTATCTATATCTTTAGAAGTAGTAAATCTTGCTCCTTTAAGAAAATAAACCGAGTCATTTTCTTTTTTCGTTTGCGCTGCTTTTACCTTAAACTCGCCTTGATCGGATCTCGAATTCCAAATTAATGCTTTTTTTGTTTTAAAATTAAAACGAATTGAATCTGGTTCGATTACGTTTGCTCCCTGTTTAAAATTAGGAAACTGGGTGTAAGCTCCGGTAGAATCTTTTATTCTACCAGCATAAACTTCATTCTTGACATAATCCATAACAATAACACCCGACTTCAATTCGATGTCTTTGTAGTAAAGTTCGGCTTTGTCATACAGGGTTAGTAATTTCTTTTTTTGATCAAATTTGGCGTAATCTTCGGATTTATACTTTACTTTGCCTTCAAGAAATTCTTTTTTGGGTTTGATACTGTCTTTTTTCAAAGTATCACTTATTACCTTATTGATGGTGTCCTTTTTGCTTTTTAGCAAAAGCAACGATTCAGGGATTTTATTATTGCTTAATTTGGTTGTATCTCCTTGGTTTATAGTTGTTGGTGCTGTTGTAGTAGCTTGAATATCTGGAGAATAGGATTTACAAGATCCTATAGTTAGGAAAATTGATAATAAAACGATATTAAATAAGTTTGTATACAAAGGTTTAAATGCTATTTTTGTAAATTGATGGCTTGTTTTTTGATGAGCCAAAAATACATATAATTTTTTGTCAAAAATAATCAATTAATACAATTATAACGGCAGTGTTATAATATAAATTACTTATGAGAAATATGAATGTTTTAAATAAGATCAAGGTTTCATTTGCTTTGCTTCT
>JAYVGE010000051.1:0-13045 GCA_043772515.1 Flavobacterium sp.
GAAATAAAAAATCCTTACTACGGTTCGAAAATGCTTACTTGTGGTTCTATGAAAAAACAATTATAAAATGAAAAAAATCATCAAGAAAATACTCATAATCGGGTTTGTTATTTTTTTGTTGATGCAGTTATATCAACCTGCTCGTAATGAAAGTTATGAGCAGGAATTAACTGCAAATTTCACAAAAATGTACGATGTTCCTAAAAATGTTGAAACTATTTTACGGACATCTTGCTACGATTGTCACAGTAACAATACCAATTATCCATTATATTCTTACATTCAGCCAGCACGGTTTTTTATGGAAGAACACATTAAAGATGGTAAAAAGGATTTGAACTTTAATGAGTTTGGAAAGTATTCCAAGCGAAAACAAGAAAACAAATTAGAAGCTATAATCAAACAAATAAAATCTGATGAAATGCCCTTAGCGTCCTACACGCTACTACATAAAAATGCAATAGTAACACCTGCTCAAAAAGAGGAAGTAATCAATTGGATAAACAAAACAAAAGATAGCCTTTCATTAGAAAACTAAACATTATGGTAGAAAAATTAATATCATTTTCACTAAAAAACAGATTTGTTGTTCTTCTCGTCTCAGCTTGCTTATTAGCTTGGGGTATTTATAGCGTACAACAAAACCCCATAGATGCCATTCCGGATTTGTCCGAGAATCAAGTTATTGTATTTACAGAATGGATGGGAAGAAGTCCGCAGGTTATAGAAGCTCAAATAACCTATCCTTTGGTCTCTAACCTACAAGGCATCCCCAAAGTCAAAAATATTCGTGGTGCATCTATGTTTGGGATGAGTTTCGTATATATCATCTTTGAAGATAATGTAGATGTCTATTGGGCAAGAACTCGAGTGTTGGAACGGTTGAATTATGCCCAACGATTATTGCCTCAAAATGTAGTGCCCACATTAGGACCAGATGGTACTGGAGTTGGTCATGTTTTTTGGTATCATTTAGAGGCTAACGGTATGGACTTGGGAGAACAAAGAGCTTTACAAGATTGGTACGTGAAATTTGCATTACAAACTGTTCCTGGCGTGGCTGAAGTAGCATCATTTGGGGGTTTTGAAAAACAGTACCAATTAGTGTTAGATCCCTTGAAAATGCAGTACTACAATGTGAGTATGATGGAAGTGATGAATGCAGTTAAAGCAAATAACAATGATGTTGGTGGTCGAAAATTTGAGATGAGTAATATGTCTTACATAGTAAGAGGTTTAGGGTACATAAAAAACATAAAAGATGTAGAAGACATTGCAATTAAAAATTATAATTCTGTTCCAGTAAAAGTAAAAGACATTGGTTCGATACAAATGGGTGGAGATTTACGCTTGGGAATTTTTGACGAAAATGGAACAGGTGAAGTTGTAGGAGGAATTGTAGTCATGCGTTATGGTGAAAACGCAGATAAAGTTATAAAAGCTGTTAAATTAAAAATGAAAGAAGTTGAAAAAGGTTTGCCTGAAGGCGTTACTTTTAAAACGTCTTATGACCGAAGTGAATTGATAGAAAAAGCAATCGCATCGGTAAAAGGAACTTTAATAGAAGAAATGATTGTTGTTTCAATTGTTATACTTCTTTTTCTTTTTCATTGGAGAAGTGCTTTAATTATCTTAATACAATTACCTATATCTGTGGCTATTGGCTTTATTTTGCTTGAAGCATTTGGGATATCATCTAATATCATGTCATTAACGGGTATTGCATTAGCTATAGGTGTTGTCGTCGATGACGGAATTGTAATGGTGGAAAATGCGTATAGGACAATTTCGGAGAAACAGGAAGAGATGGAGAGTAATCAAAATAATTCAGAAATAAAATGAAAGATAAAATAAAAAATATATTCAAAAAAGAACATGACCCCTTATCTTCTGAAGAAAAGTTACTACTTATAGAAAAGTCTTCAAAATTAGTTGGTCCAGGTGTCTTTTATTCAACACTCATTGTGATCGCTTCCTTTTTACCTGTATTTCTTCTCACGGGCATGGAAGGTAAATTATTCAGCCCATTGGCCTGGACAAAATCGTTTATACTTATAGTAGATGCTTTTTTAGCAATTACCCTTACTCCTGTTCTAATTAGTTTTCTGCTTAAAGGCAAACTTCGTCCAGAAAACAAAAATCCAATTAATAAAAAACTGGAAAGCATATATACTCCTATTTTAATTTTTTGTTTAAAATGGAGGAAAACAGTATTAGGTATTAATATAATTGCGCTCCTGATCGGCGTTTTAATGTTTACCCGTTTAGGGACAGAATTTATGCCCCCTTTAGATGAAGGTTCCGTGCTTTTTATGCCTGTAACATTGCCAGATGTATCCAATTCTGAGGTGAAAAGAATTTTGCAAGTGCAAGATAAATTGATAAAATCAATACCCGAAGTGGCTCATGTTTTAGGAAAAGCCGGACGAGCTAATACAGCAACCGACAATAGTCCAATAAGCATGATTGAAACGATTATTTTACTAAAACCCCAACACGAATGGAGAGAAGACAAAACGAAAGCCGATATTGTTAATGAAGTAAACAATAAACTTCAAATTCCAGGAGTTACAAATGGTTTTACTCAGCCCATCATTAATAGGATTAATATGCTTTCTACTGGTATTAGGACTGATGTAGGAATAAAAATTTACGGAGCAAGTTTAGACACTATCAATGTTTTATCTCAAAAAATAAAAAAAGCCCTTGAGGGTACATCTGGCGTAAAAGATTTATATGCGGAACCGATTACTGGCGGAAAGTACATCGATATCGAGACAAAAAGAGATGCCATTGGCAGATACGGCCTTACAATAGATGATATAAACAATGTGGTGGAAGCATCTATTGGTGGAATGAAACTCACCACAACTATAGAAGGAAGACAACGATTTTCTGTAAATGCAAGATATGCACAGGAATACAGAAATAGTATTGAGGCGCTAAAAAAACTCCAAGTACAAACAATGGAGTTTGGTCCTATTCCATTAGAAGCCGTTGCGGATGTAAAAATAAGCGATGGTCCTCCAATGATAAATAGCGAAAATGCAATGCTACGAGGCAGTGTCCTGTTTAATGTGCGAGAGCGTGATCTAGGAAGTACGGTAAAAGAAGCGCAAAAAAAATTGAATGCAATGATCACTAAAATGCCAAAAGGCTATTATGTGGAGTGGAGCGGACAGTGGGAAAACCAAATCAGAGCCAATAAAACATTAAGCATGATTTTACCTATAGTTGTTATCATTATTTTCCTTATTCTGTACTTCACCTATCATTCTATGAAAGAAGCACTGATTACAATGATAACCGTACCGTTTGCTTTGATTGGAGGGATTTTTATGGTCTATTTTTATGGAATAAATTTATCCGTTGCAGTTGCAGTTGGTTTTATAGCTCTATTTGGTATGGCAATCGAAACCGCTATGTTAATGACTATTTATTTGAATGAAGCAATGAATAAAATGGTAGAAAAACACGGGAACAGTACAGCAACAATTACAGAAGCAATTTTGAAACAGTACATTATTGACGGTTCTGCCAAAAGGTTGAGACCAAAATTGATGACCGTTTCCGTTTCGTTATTTGGATTAATCCCTATTCTTTGGGCAACAGGAACGGGTGCCGATGTGATGCTGCCAATTACGGTTCCACTCATTGGGGGTACAATTACCTCAACAATTTATGTATTATTAGTAACCCCTATAGTTTTTGAGATGGTGAAACTTCGAGAATTAAAAACAAAAGGCAAAATAGAACTTATAGATGTTAAAGAATAACTGTTATATCGCAATAAGCTGTTTGATTTTAAGTACTACTAATATGGTGGCGCAAACGCTTTCGTTGGATGCTGTTTTGACAAATATCAAAACAAATAATCCACAACTAAAAATGTATGATACTGATATTCAAAGTATGGATGCTGCTGCAAAAGGCGCCAAAAGTTGGATGGCACCACAAGTGGAAACGGGTTTTTTTATGACACCTTACAATAGTAAATTATGGAAAGCCGATGAAATGGGACCAGGTATGGGATCTTACATGGTTGGTGTTACACAAATGATACCGAATGCCAGAAAACTTAAGTCTGATTTCAATTACATGAATGCAATGTCATCTGTAGAAAAAGAAAATAAAGGGTATACGATTAATCAATTAAAGGCACTGGCAAAAACGAATTATTACCAATGGCTGGTATTAAATAAAAAAATAAAAATTGCGGATGATAATTTATTGCTCTTAGACTATATGATAAAAAGTATGGAAATACGCTATCAATATAATATGGATAAATTGCCAACCTATTACAAAGCAAAATCGCAATACGGTGCATTACAAAGTATGATTGTAATGTTACAAAACGATATTTCCCAGAAGCGAATTCTGCTAAATACCTTGATGGCTAGAGATAAAAACACTTTGTTTGAAATAGATGAAACCTATAAATTAAATGATTTTGATGCCATAAAAGCAGATACAACCTCACTTTCCCAAAACCGAAGTGATGTTAAAGCTATTGAAAAAACAATGGTATTAAATCAATTAAAAATTGAAACCGAAAAAGCAAAATTATTGCCAGAATTTGGTGTCAAATATGACCATATGTTTGCCTTTGGAGAACAGCCAAAACAATTCTCTTTAATGGGAATGATTACTATTCCCATGCCTTGGTCAACAAAAATGAATAAAGCCAATATCAACAGTTTTAAAATCAAGAATGAAGGTCTCAACTGGCAAAAGCAAATGATTTTGAATGAAGCAGCAGGAATGATTTCGGGTATGAATACAGAATTGATAAACCTAAAAAAACAATATGATATTGCTGAAAAAAATATCATTCCTGCCTTAAAACGAAACTATGATACTGCAATATTGGCTTGGCAGAATAATACGGGAGATCTATTTGTAGTATTGGATGCTTGGGAAACATTAAATATGGCACAAATTGATGCTCTAGATAAATTGCAAAATATTTTAAGTACACAAGTAGAAATTGAAAAACAACTAGAAATCAAATAATTATGAATAGATATTTAAAATATAGTTTAGTTTTAATCATAATTTCTAGTATCGGACTTGCTGTCTATTTCTTTGCTATAAAATCAGATAATCACTCGGAGAATTCACATCAAAAAGAAGTATACACCTGTTCTATGCATCCCCAAATTATTCGCGACAAACCTGGCAATTGTCCTATTTGCGGAATGACTTTAGTAAAAAAAATAACAGAAAGCCAAGCTGAGGAAGATAATTCTATTGACAATATTTTGAAACCTACTGATAATTTTATCGTCGGGAATTATCAAACTACAACAGCCAAAGACACTACATTAAGCAGTGAGATAAACTTGCCTGGAATAGTGTCTTACGATCCAAATTCATCAGTAAATATTGCTGCTCGAATAAGTGGAAGAATAGAGAAAATGTATGTCAATTATAAGTACCAAAAAGTAGCTAAAGGACAGAAATTATTTGATTTATACAGCCCTGAATTATTGACAGAACAGCAAAATTTTATTTATTTAGTTTCCAATGATTCCGATAATACATCAATTATTAAAGCCTCAAAGCAAAAATTATTGCTTTATGGAATGACTAAAAATCAGATAAATTCATTGTCTTCTTCCAAAAAAGTAAATCCTCAAGTTTCAATTTACAGTCCAGCTTCTGGAATTATTCAAGGAACAGAAAAAATGGATAATACAAGCAATTCGACGATGCAAAGTGCAAGTAACAATACCGAAATATTAAATATAAAAGAAGGTAACTATATAAAAAAGGGAGAAGTAGTTTTTAAATTAGTAAATACAGATAAAATATGGGGTATCTTTAATGTTAGTCAAGGGTACAATAGTCTAATCAAAACCAATCAAACTATCAAAATTGCTACAGAATTAGACAAAAATGAATTCATTGATGCACAAATAAATTTTATTGAAACTCAATTTAATCCAGCAGATAAATCCAATAGAATTAGGGTATACCTAAACAACAATAAACTAAAATTCCCCATAGGTCTGCGATTACAAGGAATTGTGAAAACAAATTCAATACAAGGGGTTTGGTTGCAAAAACAAGCATTAGTGAGTATTGGCAACAAGAAAATAGTTTTTATAAAAAAGAATAATGGCTTTAAAGCAACTGCAATAAAAGCAGGGATTGAAATTGATGATTTTATTCAAATTATCAGTGGAATTTCCGTTAAAGATACCCTTGCTAAAAATGCACAATATTTAATTGATAGCGAAAGCTTTATTAAAACCGAGTAATTATGAAAACGATAAAAATAATAGGCATTCTATCAATACTACTTACAGTATTTATAGCTTGCAATACTAAAAACAAAGAAGACCATAGCAAACATAAAAACAAAGAAACTATTTTTTACACTTGTTCTATGGATCCTCAAGTAAAGGAAGATAAGCCCGGGAAATGTCCCATTTGTCATATGGATTTAACTCCAATAAAAAGTGACGACACAGCTGCAAATGAGATAAGTTTGAGTAAACAGCAGCTCCAATTGGGGAACATCACCACGCAAACTGTTGCAACAACTCAAAGCAGTTTAGAACAAAATTATACAGGGGTTTTAACAATTAATCAAGAAAAAATTAACACCATTTCTGCTAGAGCAATGGGGCGAATTGAAAAGTTATACTTCAAAACGGTCGGAGATTATGTTGCTAAAAATGAACCAGTATATCAATTGTATAGTGAAGATATTGCTATAGCCAAACAAGATTACTTCACAGCATACAAACAACTTACCATGCCAGGTGATTTTGGAAAAAATGCACGTACGATGCTCATTGCTGCCAAACAAAAACTATTATTCTTTGGTTTATCCAATGCCCAAATTGAAAGTATAAAATCGAGTAAAGAGATTTCTCCGTACACTATTTTCTATAGTAATAGCAGTGGAACTATCTCGGAGATAATAGCAACAGAAGGCAGTTATGCAATGGAGGGTACTGGAATAATTAAATTGGCAAATTTAAATAGTTTTTGGCTCGAAACACAGGTGAATATAAATTATGCAAAAAGCATGAACCTTGGACAAAATGCCAAAGTTTCATTTACTGATTATCCTGATAAAACTATAATTGCAAAAATTTCATTTATCAATCCTGAAATAAATCCAGACACCAGACTGCTTTTAATTCGAATGGAAGTGCCCAATCAAAACTTGCTGTTGAAACCCGGAATGCAGGCAATTGCAAGATTGACACAATCCAATATAAAAGGAGTATTCATACCTACTGATGCTGTTATCAGGGAAGAAAATGCTTCTTACATCTGGATTGAAAAAAGACCAGGAGTATTTGAAAGCATAATGGTGGAAACAGGAGTAGAAACCAATGGGATGATTGAAATTAAATCAGAAATGGATCCATCTAAAAAAGTAGTCATTACTGGAGCGTATGCCATAAATAGCGAATATAAATTCCGAAAAGGAAATGATCCTATGGAGGGAATGAAAATGTAGTGTTTAGAAAGAAATGACATATACCTCTAGTATTACTGGGACGGCTGGTGTTCAAAAATAAAAAAATATTATCTACGTGCTTTGCAAAAATCATATCCAAAGGTTGGAAACCATAATAATTAAAAAACGAATTGAAACTAGTATGAATGAAGCATATTCTACTTGCAATTTTAAAAGTGATGAAAATGGATAATCGAAAAGTAGATACCAATTGGTATGTTATTACAGGTGGCCCGAGTACAGGTAAAACAACAGTAATTGATATATTATCTAAAAGGGGCTATAAAACAACTATTGAGCACGCTAGGCATTATATTGATAGTATGAGGGAAGAAGGTAAAAGTCTAAAAGAAATAAGAGAAAACAAAAGAAAATTTCAATTAGCTGTGCTAGATATGCAAATTAAACAAGAAGCAGAATTATCACCTATTGAAACTGTTTTTCTTGACAGGGCTATTCCCGATGCGATGGCTTATTATCAGTTTTTAAATCTTGATTATGACGAAAAATTACTTAATGCCATTAAGAGGGTATCTTATAAAAAGATTTTTATTTTAGACCGATTACCATTTACAAAAGACTATGCAAGAACAGAAGACGAAGAAGCACAAAAAACCATTCATAGATTAATTTTCGAGGTTTACAATTCATTAAGTTTTCCAGTCATTTTTGTTCCATTATTAACACCAAATGAAAGAGTAAATTTTATTTTAAAAAACATATGATACATACCTATAAAATTACCGGAATGACTTGCGATAGCTGTCGTTCTAAAGTGGAAAAAACATTGAATGCCATCGATGGAATTCAAGCAACGGTTACTTTGGATCCTCCAATTGCAACTATAACAATGGAAAAATACATTCCACTGGATCAATTTCAAGAGGCATTAACAACCGTTGGAAAGTACACTATAGAAATGAGTAGCGCTAACGATACAACTCACAAAACTGTCAATGAGCCAATAACAAAATCGTGTTGCAGTACTAAAACTAGTGATAACATGGATACAATACCTTCACTAAGTAATGCTCAAGGCAAATACTATTGTCCGATGCATTGTGAAGGAGACAAGGTTTACGATAAGCCCGGGAGTTGTCCAGTATGCGGAATGAATTTTGAAAAAGTTCATGAATTAAGTGCGGTTAAAAAATTATACACCTGTCCGATGCACCCGGAGGTAATCAAAGAAGAACCTGGCTCCTGCCCTATTTGCGGAATGGATTTAGTACCAATGGAACCTACAGATAGTGAAGACAAAAAGGTTTACAATGATTTGCTTAAGAAAATGAAAGTAGCAACAGCCTTTACAATTCCTGTTTTCGCAATAGCTACTATAGAAATGATGTCAAATAATCCGTTAGAAAAGATAATGGGCATTTCATACTGGAATTGGGTACAATTGATTTTGACGCTTCCCGTGGTTTTTTATGCGTGTTGGATGTTCTTTGTTCGCGCTTGGAAGTCAATTGTTACCTGGAATCTCAACATGTTTACGCTGATAGGAATTGGTACTGGAGTAGCTTTCTTGTTTAGTTTGGTTGGCATGTTTTTTCCTGATATTTTTCCAAATGAATTTAAAACCGAAAGCGGCACAGTGTTACTTTATTTTGAAGCAACAACGGTCATATTAACCTTGGTTTTGTTAGGCCAATTATTAGAAGCAAGAGCACACAGCCAAACCAGTGGTGCCATAAAAGAGTTATTGAAATTAGCGCCCACCGAAGCGACTTTGGTTATCGAAGGAGGGGACAAAGTAATCTCGATTCACGACATCAAAAAAGGAGATTTATTACGAGTAAAACCGGGAGATAAAATTCCGGTTGATGGAAAAATTACTGATGGAGAAAGTACTATTGATGAATCTATGATTTCAGGAGAGCCTATTCCTGTTGATAAAAAGATTGATGATTCAGTTATAGCGGGAACCATAAACGGAAATAAATCCTTTGTTATGATTGCCGAAAAAGTAGGTTCAGAAACCTTGCTTTCGCAAATTGTTAAGATGGTAAATGATGCGAGCCGATCCAAAGCACCCATTCAAAAACTCGCGGATAGCATTGCAAAATATTTTGTACCGATTGTAGTTGTAGTTTCTGTCTTAACCTTTTTTGTTTGGGCAAAATTTGGACCGGAACCTGCCCTAGTCTATGGTTTTATCAATGCCATTGCAGTATTAATAATTGCCTGTCCTTGTGCTTTGGGATTAGCCACACCAATGTCGGTAATGGTTGGCGTAGGTAAAGGCGCACAATCTGGAGTTTTGATAAAAAACGCCGAAGCTTTAGAGAATATGAACAAAGTAAATGTTCTGATAACCGATAAAACAGGTACCATTACCGAAGGAAAGCCTTCTGTTGAAAAAATATTCGCTATGAATAATGACGAAAATTCTTTATTACAAAATATCGCTTCGTTAAATCAATACAGCGAACACCCATTGGCGCAAGCCGTAGTCAATTTTGCGAAAGCTAAAAACATTTCATTAATCGAAGTAAAGGATTTTGAAGCTATTGCTGGAAAAGGAGTTATTGGGACGGTAACCAATAAAAAAGTGGCACTCGGAAATAAAAAACTAATGGAGCAAGTGAACGCCACAGTTTCTGATGAATTGGAAAATAAAATTGTAGCCGAACAAAAACTAGGAAAAACCGTCTCCTATATTGCTGTAGATGGAATTGTAATTGGTTTTGTTGCCATTGCAGACAAGATAAAAGAAACAAGCAAAGAAGCAATAAAAGAACTGATGCGTCAGGGTGTTGAAGTAATAATGATAACGGGCGACAATGAAAACACCGCAAAAGCCGTTGCCGCCGAACTCGGTCTTAGTTCATTCATCGCAGGAGCCCTCCCCGAAGACAAACTAAATGAAATAAAACGCCTCCAATCCCTCGGGAAAATTGTCGCGATGGCGGGAGACGGCATCAACGATGCTCCTGCATTAGCACAGTCAGACATAGGAATTGCCATGGGTACTGGAACTGACGTGGCGATAGAAAGTGCTAAAATAACTTTAGTAAAAGGCGATTTACAAGGTATTGTGAAAGCCAAAAATTTGAGCCACGCAGTAATGAGTAACATTAAACAAAATTTGTTTTTTGCCTTTTTCTACAATGTTTTAGGTGTGCCAATTGCAGCCGGAGTTTTATATCCATTTTTCGGGATTTTACTTTCTCCTATGATAGCAGCTTTGGCAATGAGTTTTAGTTCAGTATCCGTAATTGTAAATGCGTTAAGATTAAGACGTTTGAAACTTTAGAAAATGTGAATAGAAATTTATACATAAAATAAAAATGAATAACCTTACTCAAATAGTCCAACAATACAAAACCGATACAGAAAGCGTTTACAGCACATGGTTTGTAGATAATGACCAACGATTAAAAGCATTTCGAACCATTCGTAGAGGAATTTTACAAGTCATTGACGATATCAAAAACAAGGCTTTTCCAAATGATTTCAAAGGGAGTAGTTTAGAATTTGTGTTGAGTTGTATTGCAGAACAAAAACAAATATTTGTTGGAGTTGCTCATCCTTTTTATTGGAAACCAAAATTAAGAATTCCAGATATTTACGAAAATCAAAATAATAAAATCGCTTTTGGGCAATTTCTCGAAAACTGTATAAACGCAAAAACCGAGGAACAAGTTGTAAAAGAAATTGTAAAATTGGATGGATTAAAAATAAAAGGTTTAGGTCCGGCGGTAGCGAGTATTTTATATTTCTTGCATCCAACTTGGTTTCCACCATTCAACACAGCCATTCTCAACGGATTTAATTTTCTGTTCAAAGACAAAAAGAAGTTAGGAAGTTGGACAGAATATTTAAAAATTAGAGAGACATTAATAGAAACCAACAGCAAACATAAATCTGAATTATCAAATGATTTAGGAGCGATTGCAGGTTTATGTTTTGAAATTGGAACACAAAAAATGCTAATTGGTACTGATGAATATTTAAGCGAAGACGAACGTACAAAGTTTGAAAAGAATATTTTAAAACGTCAAAAAGAAATTCAGGAAGAAAAATTGGCCGAAAACCTTCATAATGAAATGCAATACCATTTGCTTAAAATTGGAGTTTCATTAGGTTATGATGTTACTCCAGCCAGTAATGACAAAAGCAAAGCATTCAATGGTCAAAGTTTTTCGTTTATATCAATTAGTAAATTTCCTGAATTACCAACAGATAAAGACACCCAAAACACGATCAAACTCATTGATGTACTTTGGTTTCATAAAGGAACAAACAATATCATTGGAGCATTTGAAGTAGAAAAAAGCACCAGTATTTATTCTGGAATTTTAAGACTTTCCGACTTGTATTTTAGTATTTCCAATGGCGAAGAGGTATTCTATATCATTATTCCGGATAGTCGCGAAAAAGATGTAATACAACAATTGAATAGACCCGTTATTAAAAATTCAAAAATGAACATCAAATACATACTGTTTTCAGAATTGCGAAACCAATGCGATGCAATTTGCACGTTTGGGTCAGATTATTCCATTATGGAAAAAATAGCAAAATCAACTTAAATAATAAAAAAATGAAAAATCTTGTAGTACTCAAAAAATTTCAGATTATGGTAGTATTAGTAGTGGCTGGCTTAATAATTGGCAGTTGCAATAATCCCAAAAAAACAATGCAATTAGCAAAAGTATACGTAGCCAATGAGGATGGAGGTAGTATTTCTGTAATAAATCTTCAGGACAGTACAAAAAATACAGAAATATCAATTAGTGACTCTTCAGGAATGATGTTTATGGCTCATAACGTACAAGTTGCACCTGATGGAAAATCCGTTTGGGTGACGGCAATACCGATGGATAGTACAGCAACAAATCAATTGATAGTAATCGATCCAAACACTAATTCAATAAAAAAGCGTATTGAACTTGGAAAGGATTTGCATCTGGCTCATGTAGTTTTAGATAATAAATCAGAATATGCGTATGCAACTGCAAATGAAACAAATCAGATATTTCAAGTTGATGCCAAAACATATAAAATAACTCAAAAATTTGAATTAGGAAAAGGATATTTACCACACGGTTTTAGACATCAAAACGGAAAACTTTATGTTGCAAATATGGATGCAAAAAGTATGTCGATTATTACTATTGCTGATGGCACAATAACTGACATTCCACTAGGAGGAGTGGCTGTGCAAGTTGCAACTACACAAGATGAAAAATTTATTTTTGCGACTTTGTATGATACTAAAGAAGTAGTAAAATATGACATTAAAAATGCTCAAATAACAAGAATAAAATTGCCAAATGATGCGCAAGGCTCAATTCAATTATATGCCACGCCAGACAGCAAATTGTTATATGTAGCCGATCAAGGGGAAACAATGGATAGACCTGTTTCAAATAAAGTTTTTGTAATTGACGTAACCAGTAACAAAGTTATTAAAACTATAACCGTAGGTAATAAAGCGCATGGTGTAGTGGTTAGTAAAGACGGAAAAACAGTTTATGTAACCAATAGTGGTGACAATACTGTTTCAGTAATAGAGGTGGCAACTCAAAAAGTAATTAATACAATTGCAGTAGG
>JAYVGE010000052.1:0-38578 GCA_043772515.1 Flavobacterium sp.
GGTCGCCCTGAACGGTCTTGCGGTTCCCGTCGACC
The DNA here is from genome assembly GCA_043772515.1 of Flavobacterium sp. Lineage (GTDB taxonomy): Bacteria > Bacteroidota > Bacteroidia > Flavobacteriales > Flavobacteriaceae > Flavobacterium. Next base: position 36 of record JAYVGE010000052.1, read on the forward strand.
GGGCTGAGCAGCATCACCCGTGCCTCGTGCCCGGCCCAATTGGCGAAATCCTTGGGGCGGGTCACGGCAACAAATTGCATCAATTCTTTTGCCGAAGGTTTTTCGAGTATTTCCAAAGATAATTTTACCAAAGGATGTAGCGAAGTTAATCCGCCCACGGTACCTAATGCCAAAGGAATTTCTAGCCAAAAGGTAAAAATTCCGTTCTCGATTTTGGCATGCGACAAACTCGAATAACGACCGTTTCGGGAGGCGTAAGCATGAATTCCTGCTTCGACAGCCCGAAAATCATTTCCTGTTGCTAGAACTACGGCATCAATTCCATTCATGATTCCTTTGTTGTGTGTAACGGCACGAAAAGGCTCTACTTCGGCAATTTGAACGGCCTGCAAGAAACGTTCTGCAAATTCTTGTGGATTGGCAATGTGTTTTTCGACTAATGCTTCAATCGGACAAGAGACTTCGGCGCGAACGATGCAATTAGGTACATAGTTGGAGAGAATGCTCATTATTACTTCAATTTTTTCATTGGTATCCGAAAATAATTCGTAGCCTTGCGCCTTTGTTTGAAGCGTCTTGGCAAATTGTTCTAGACAGGAATTGATGAAATTGGCACCCATGCTGTCTTTGGAGTCAAAAGTAGCATGAAGTTGAAAGTAATTGGGTAATACGTCGGTTTTGTCTTTGAGTACAATATCGAGAATTCCACCACCTCGTTGTTGCATGTTCTTGGTAATACTTTCTGTATCAGTAAAAAAATGAGATTTAGTTTGGGCAAAAAACAGACTCAATTTCGAGACATCTCCTTTGTATATAAAATGTACTTGACCAATTTTTTCGGTATTGAGAACTGTTGCTTTAAACCCACCTCGGGTAGCCCAAAATTTTGCCGATTTTGCAGCAGCAGCAACCACAGAGCTCTCTTCGATTGCCATGGGAATGGTGCTGTATTTGCCATTAATTAGAAAATTTGGAGCTACTCCTAGCGGAATATAGAAGTTGGTTATGGTATTTTCGATGAATTCATCGTGTAATTTCTGCAATTTAGGATCTGTATTCCAGTAGTTTTTTAGTAATGCTACAGCTTCCAGCGGAGTAGAAAAGTATTCTTTGGCAATCCAGTTTATTTTTTCTTCTTTGGATAATTTAGAAAATCCAGCAACGGCGTTATTCATTCTCAGTCTATTATGGGATAATTAGCGGCAAAGATACGGTTTTAGAATTTTGATGCAGAAGAATTGCTTTTCATTATAGTGCTGTTTTTTACATTCCTTTTTACATTTAACATAAAAAATAGCTGATTATTGTAATTTTTTCACTAAAATTGACCTCTTTTTTATGCTTAAATTTAAATTATGAATTCGAATAGGTTTTTGGGATTATTTTTAATGTTTTGTGTTACTGTTTTTGGTCAGCAAAAGATTAACGTAGCAACGATTTATAGTGGAGCATTCCGTGCAAAGGAGATGGAGGATTTACAATCGATGCAAACGACGAATCAATATACGGTTCTAAATTTTGACACCGTTTCCCAAACCATGCAAATTGATTTATATGATTTTGCAACACTAAAAAAAGTAGCAACGCTTTTGGATACCAAGAATTTTAAGGAACTAAAGGGTATTGATAGCTACATTTTTAATGCAAATGAAACCAAAATACTAATTGCAAATGATTCTGGTCAAATTTTTAGACATTCTTTTGTGGCTAATTACTTTGTTTACGATATTGTTTCAAAAACCTTAACTCAAATTGTAGATTACAAAATACAGGAACCTGCTTTTTCGCCAGATGGCAAACAGATTGCTTTTGTAAAAGAAAACAATATTTATGTTTACGATTTAGATTCAAAAACAACAACGGCTATTACTACCGATGGTAAGAAAAACGAGATTATCAACGGAATTACAGACTGGGTTTATGAAGAAGAATTCTCTTTTGTAAGAGCGTTCGACTGGAGTAAAGACAGCAAAAAACTCGCCTACATTCGTTTTGACGAAAGACAAGTACCAGAATTTTCAATGTCGATGTTTCGTAAAGAATTGTATCCAGCGGTAACGACTTTCAAATATCCGAAAGCAGGAGAGAAAAATTCGTTGGTTTCGTTACATATTTATGATCTTGTAGCCAAGGGAACAAAGGACGTAAATTTGGGGAACTACTCCGATTTTTATATTGCACGGCTAAAATGGACTAGCGATGCTTCAGTCTTGTCTGCTCAGGTGTTAAACCGCCACCAAGATAATTTAGATTTATTGTTTATCGACGGAAATTCGGGAACTGCAAAAGTAGTCTTGAATGAAAAAGATAAAGCCTATGTCGATGTGACGGATAATTTGACCTTTCTAAAGGATAATAGTTTTATTTGGACAAGTGAAAAAGACGGCTTTAATCATATTTATAGGTATGATAAGACTGGGAAACTTCAAAATCAAGTGACCAAAGGCAATTGGGAGGTAACAAATTACTACGGTTTTGACGAAAAAACAAACACCATTTTTTACCAATCTACAGAAAATGGTTCTATTAACAGAGATGTGTATCGCATCGCATTAGACGGCAAAAACAAGGTACGCTTGTCTAAAAGTACAGGAGGGAATGCGGCAACCTTCAGCCCCAATTTTCAATATTACATTGCGACTTCCTCTAGCGCTTCACAGCCTACTACTTATACTTTGAATGAGTCAAAAGTTGGAAAACAAATTCAAGTTATAGAAAACAACGAAGCATTAGTGACAAAATTGAAAGCATTTGATTTGCCAGCCAAAGATTTTTTTGTACTTAAAACAGAAAAAGGAAATGAGTTGAATGCTTGGATGATTAAACCAAAAGATTTTGACGCTACCAAAAGATATCCTGTTTTTATGTTTCAATATTCTGGACCAGGATCCCAGCAAGTAGTCAATCAATGGTTGAATTTAAATGATTATTGGTTTATGATGCTGTCGCAACAAGGATATATTGTAGCCTGTGTTGACGGACGTGGAACCGGTTTTAAAGGGTCTGATTTTAAAAGGGTAACTCAAAAAGAATTAGGAAAATACGAAGTCGAGGATCAAATTGATGCAGCTAAAGTAATAGGAAATTATCCGTATGTAGACAAATCAAGAATAGGAATTTTTGGATGGTCTTTTGGAGGTTTTATGGCATCGAATTGTATTTTTCAGGGGAGCGATGTTTTTAAAATGGCAATTGCGGTGGCACCAGTAACCAACTGGCGTTTTTATGATAGCATTTATACCGAAAGATACATGCAAACTCCACAAGAAAATGCAAGCGGTTACGATGCCAATTCACCCATAAACCATGTCGATAAATTAAAAGGAAAGTTCTTGCTTATACATGGGTCTGGAGATGATAATGTGCATGTGCAAAACTCGATGCAAATGATGGAAGCATTGATTCAGTCCAACAAGCAATTTGACTCGCAAATTTATCCAGACAATGATCATGGAATTTATGGTGGAAAAACAAGAATTCAATTGTACACCAAAATGACTAACTTTATCAAAGAAAATTTGTAAAAAGTAAAAACGAGAGTTTTCCTGAAGAGTATATGTTCAGATTGACAAAGGAGAATAGGGATGAAATTTTATCATCACAGATTTTGTTCCTAAATTATCACAATCGGTATGACATCTAAAAAAAAACAAAAATGATTTGCCGTATGCATTTACGGAACACGGTGAATCTTTAAAATCATATTAAAGAATCAGAAACCAAATTTGACAAACAATTTGAAGATGTTTTTGAAGCAATTCGGTTTCTAATAACAGATATAGAGAGTGTAGAAAGTAAATCGAAAAGTGTTGAAATTGGAGATAAGAAATAATAATTGAATTCAATTTTGTAGTAAAATAACTAAATTTGCAAAAGAGGATTTGTAGCGATAGAATTTAAAAATAAAATGATGAAATGAGCATGATCGAAAGGTGCTCGTAAACACGAATGAAGATATGCGACCGGAACGATAGCGAACGATCAAAGTATCTTGTGTCATAATTCATTAAAAAAAGCAAATAGTATCTACATATGATAAAGTATCACGACATAATTACAGGAAACCCAAACAAACGTTTTGGCAAACCTTGCGTAAGAGAAACTAGGATTTCAGTTTACGATGTTTAGAATTAGCTAGCTTATGCAGCAAATCGTGAACATAAAATTGAAAGCGTATAATGAATTTATTATTTGATCAAAATATTTCATTTCGTATAGAAAAAAAATAGCATCAGATATCTTAATAGCGAAGCACGTTTCAACTTTAGGATTAAACAATGTTGACGATTTAGAAATTTGGAATTTTGCAAAGAAGGAAAGATATTTGTTAATTCGAAATTTTATTATGAATCCGCACAAATCGAATATCGCTTGTTTAGAAATAACAGATTAATTTTATAACCCAAAACCAAAACAGTAACCTAAATAAAAAAAATGGTAGAAACTCAAGTTAAAACGGCACATCCAAAAGGACTTTGGGTGTTATTTGGAACAGAAATGTGGGAACGGTTCAATTTCTATGGAATGCGAACTTTATTAGTTCTTTTTCTTGTAAATTCTTTAATGATGAAAGAAGAGGATGCTTCTTTAATTTATGGAGGGTTTCTGGGTCTTTGTTATTTGACTCCGATGCTAGGAGGTTTTATTTCGGATCGGTTTTTTGGAAATAGAAATTGCATTATGCTAGGTGGCTTGATGATGGCTATCGGACAATTGTTGTTATTTGCCAGTGCTACTGTTTTTGGCAAAAATTTGGGTTTGGCAACCACTATAATGTATTCTGGTTTAGGAATTATTATTTTTGGAAATGGTTTTTTTAAACCTAATATTTCTAGTATGGTGGGAAGTTTGTATCCAAAACAGGAAAAAAGCAAACTGGATACCGCCTTTACTATTTTTTATATGGGAATTAACTTAGGAGCATTCTTAGGTCAATTTATTTGTCCATTAATTGGGGATGTTAAAAGTTCAGGTGGAGTTAGAGATATTCACGCTTTCAAATGGGGATTTCTAGCAGCTTCGATAGCAATGCTTATCGGAACTTTGGTTTTTTACTTCTTGAAAAACAAATATGTGGTTACTCCAGAAGGCAAACCATTAGGAGGCTTACCTTCTAAAAATGAATCGTCAGATTATGAAGAGGGAGAAGCTCAAAGTGCTGTTTTTACTCCAAAAGCTTTAATTCTTTCTGTAGTTGCTTTTGTCGGTATGTTTTTATTGTTTCATTTTTCTGTTGATGGGGACAATGTTGTAAAAACGATTATTTATCCAATAATTTATGCTAGTGGTATTACATTGGCTGGTTTGATTTTGTCAGATAGCTCTTTGACAAAAGTAGAAAGAGATCGTATTCTAGTAATTTATATCATATCTTTCTTTATTATTTTCTTTTGGGCTGCTTTTGAACAAGCGGGTTCGTCATTAACTTTTATTGCCGATAATCAAACCGATAGAAACTTTTTCGGATGGGCAATGCCAGCTTCTATGGTGCAAATCTTTAACGGATTATTTGTTGTTGCCTTGGCGGTTCCCTTTAGTATGCTATGGGACAAATTAAGAGCTAAAGATAGTGAGCCTATTTCTCCTGTAAAATTGGCTTTGGGATTATTGCTAATCGCGGTAAGTTTTTTCATGATTGCTACTCAAGTAAAAGATCTTGGAAATTCAGGATTGTTAGCTATCAAATGGTTGATTTTATTGTATTTATTAAATACTTGCGCCGAGTTGTGCTTGTCTCCTATAGGGTTGTCATTAGTAGGTAAATTGTCTCCAAAACGTTTTTCTTCTTTGTTATATGGAGTGTTTTTCTTGTCGAATGCGTCAGGTTATGCATTAGCGGGAACTTTGGGTTCTATTTTGCCAGCAACTGGGGATAAATTTAACAAAGCAAAAGAACTTGGAATCGATTTACAAGCTGTTTTAGATAAAAAAGTGGTGCCTACAGCAGAGCAATTACAATTATTAGACACAAATCAGATTAGCAATCATAATCCAATTTTTGCTGGTTTTGAAATCCATAATTTATTCGAATTTTTTATGGTATTTGTTATCTTAACAGGACTAGCAGCTATAGTTTTGTTCTTGTTGACACCTTTCTTGAAAAAAATGATGCATGGTATTAGATAATTAATACTTTCTACTTTTTAAAAATTACCTACAGGTTTTAACGTGTAGGTAATTTTAATTTTAAACAGTTTTTGATTATGTGGAATAAACATCCAAAGGCATTGCCCTTTTTGTTTTTGTCCGAAATGTGGGAACGTTTTGGTTACTATTTGATGATAGGGATTTTTACATTGTATCTCAAAGATGTAGAAGCTGGTTTTGCCATGACCGAAAAACAAGCATCCGATTTATACGGAACTTTTATTGCTTTGGTTTTTTTGACTCCGTTTGTTGGAGGATTGGTTGCCGATAGGTATTTAGGATACAAAAAATCGATCGTTATTGGTGGTATATTGATGGGTATCGGTTATTTTATGATGGGAGTTCATAATGTAACTATTCTTTATATTGCAATGACTTTTGTTATTATTGGAAATGGATTCTTTAAACCCAATATTTCCACGCTTTTAGGTAATTTTTATTCTAAAGAAGAATATATCGAAAAGAAAGACGAAGGTTACAATATTTTCTATATGGGAATAAATGTAGGTGCTTTTATTTGTAATTTCTTTGGTGCCGCTTTGCAAATAGTTCTTGGCTGGCAATATGCTTTTATGGCTGCTGGAGTCGGGATGTTCATAGGTGTAATTGTTTTTTTATTAGGAACGAAACATTATGTGGGCTACGATCAGAAAAAAGGAGTGCAAGAAGGCGATATGCCATTTTATAAAATTGTACTTTTTATATTGTTACCATCTGTGGTTTTCGGAGTAATTGGATGGTTGCTCAAAGGTGTTACCTCAGACGCCAATCCAGACAGTTATATTTTTGGTTCAGACAGTACCGATGCATTTATTTTTGCGTGTATTCCGATCATTTATTTTTACGGGAGTTTGTATTTTAAGGCAAAAATTGAAGACAAAAGACCAATTGGTGCTTTACTGTCTATTTTTGCTGTTGTTATATTATTTTGGGCCGTTTTTAAATTAAATGGTTCTGCCCTGACTACTTGGGCAGATCGCTATACCGATAGAGAAGTTGCTGGGACAACAGGAGACATTTTTAGCGGATTAAAATTGGCAAAAACAATAGAATTCAAAAAAGATTCTGTAGAGTTGTATGATGCCCAATTCCGATTACAAAAAGTAAATGGAGTGGTGCAAAAAGAAGTAAACTATCCACTTTATTTTAGAAACGTAAGCCGGAATAAAATGCCAGAAGAAGGCTCTAAAGTAAGTCTTTGGGCTACCAATCTAAGTCAGTCTATAAATCCGGGTTGGGTAATTTTACTAACTCCTTTAATAGTTGCCTTTTTTACTTTTTTGCGAAGTAGAAAAAAGGAGCCAAGCACACCAACAAAAATTGCTTTTGGATTATTAATTTCGGCTTTGTCTGTACTAATAATGGTAGCAGCTGTTCATATCGGTAACAACGGAGCCGAAAAGGTTAGTGTTTGGTGGCTGGTTGCCAATTACGGAGTGATAACAATTGGAGAACTATTCTTGAGTCCGATGGGATTATCAGTAGTGTCAAAACTAAGCCCAAAAAACATTACAGCACTAATGATGGGTGGTTGGTTTTTGGCGACTTCAATTGGAAATAAATTAAGTGGCGTTCTTGCTAGTATGTGGGATAGTTATGGAGATAAAGCCAATTTCTTTTGGGTGAATTTTTTATTGCTATTGTTTGCTACCCTATTGATGTTTGTTCTAATAAAACAACTCAATAAAGTAATGAAAGAAAAAGGAATTAATTAATACAATTATTTATAAATGGAACATACGGTAAGTATTGAACAAATACAAAATTTTGAAGGGAAGTATCCAAAACAATTGTGGTACTTATTTGTTGTAGAAATGTGGGAACGTTTCTGTTTTTATGGAATGCGGGGTGTTTTGGCATTTTTTATGGTTGATCAATTGGGCTTGATGGAAGGTAAGGCCAATTTGCAGTACGGAGCTATACAAGCGTTTGTCTATGCTTTTACTTTTATTGGAGGAATTTTTGCAGATAAAATTTTAGGATTCAAGAAATCATTACTCTTTGGGGGAATAATTATGATTTTAGGAAACTTACTTATAGCCGCTTCTCCTCATGATTTCTTTTATTATGGAATTACACTTTCGATAATTGGTACTGGTTTTTTTAAGCCTAATGTTTCCTCAATGGTAGGAGAATTGTATCATGAAAAAGACGGGCGTAGAGATGCTGGTTACGGAATGTTTTATGCAGGGATCAACATTGGGGGAATGTTGGGAGGCGCAATCCCTATTTATTTAGGTAAAAATTATTCGTGGAGCTTGTGCTTTCTTTCGGCAGCTATCGTTATGACTATTGGAGTTGTAACTTTTCTTTTAACGAAGAAACATTTGGCTCCAATAGGAAATTCGCCTTTGCTAAATCAAACACCTAAGAAAAGAAAAACCTACGAAATAGCAGTTTATTTAGGGTCAATGATTGCGATTCCGCTTATCTATTTCATGGTCAAAAACTCCAGTTTTACGGAGTATTTTATGTACACCATTGGGGCTGTTGCCCTAATTTATTTTTCGTATGAGTTGTTGAATTTAAAAGAGCGTTCGCAACAATATAAATTGGGAGCGGCCTTTATATTTATATTCGGTTATTTCATGTTCATGGCTATATCGGAACAATCGGGAGGGTCATTATCGTTATTTGCAAAAGATAATTTGTCTAGCAACTTATTGTTTTTTACTATCGATCCCAATGTAATCAATAATAGTGTAAATTCATTATTTGTTGTTATTTTTAGTCCATTAATTGGTTTGCTTTGGATTTTTATGTACAAACGAAAAATAGAACCTAATACGGTAATTAAGTTTGGATTATCCTTTATATTCCTAGCAGCTGGTTTTTTTATATTTTATAGTGCTAGATTTTTTGTAGATGACAAAGGTTTGAGTTCACTTAACATCTTTGCATTGGGTTATTTGGTTTATACCATTGGGGAATTGTGTATTGGCCCAATCGGGATGTCTGTTATTACCAAACTTGCGCCAAAAAAACTTTTTGGGATGATGATGGGATTGTGGTTTCTTGCAAGTGCATTCGGTCAATTTGCTGCGGGTAAACTAGGTGCAGAAATGTCAGAATCTAACACTGGAACTACTCTTATGTCTAAATTAATTGCTTATACAGACGGTTATTATCAATTGGCTATTTATTCTTTTGTAGCGGGTATTGTTTTAATATTATGCACACCGTTAATTAAAAAATTAATGCAAGATGTAAAATAGCAGATGCAGTTAGGTGTTTTTTTTGTATACATTTGCTAAAAGAAAAAATTATGAAAAAAATAATACTCACTTTATTTTTAGTCTTAGGTTCTCTAACTATGCAAGGGCAAGAATTAGTTTGGGAAACCGATGTAAATGTTGCATCAAAAATTGCTAAGAAAGAAAAAAAACCATTATTGTTGTTTTTTACAGGAAGTGATTGGTGTGGCTGGTGTATCCGATTGCAAAAGGAAGTGCTTAAAACACCCGAATTTGCAAAATGGGCTAAGGAAAATGTGGTTTTGGTAGAATTAGATTATCCTAGAGCTTCATCTCAATCCGATGCGATTAAGAAACAAAATAGCGAATTGCAACAAGCTTTCGGAATTCAGGGGTATCCCACAATTTATTTTGCCAATGGCGTTGCCAAAGACGGAAAAGTAAATTTTCAAGGGTTGGGTAGTACGGGCTATGTTGCGGGAGGACCTAGTGCCTGGTTGGCGGTTGCCGACGGAATTCTTAAATCGAATTCGGCAGTAAAATCGCTCGAACCAGTTGCAAAAAAAGTAAATAGTAAGAAGTCGTAATGATTTTTAATTGAGTTTATAATATCCCTTTTCACCCGTAGCGTGAAAAGGGATTTTTTGTTTTGTACAAGTGGCTTGCCAATAGATTAGATTACTTTTATAATTGGATGCATCGGCGATTACCGTTTTTGGTTTTAGTATTTGTAGTAAACGCTCTATGTTTAGCTTAGGATTTTGTGTTAATAAAAGGATGTCTGGCTTTGTATTTTGCGGATAGACGCCTGAACTATCAAGAATCATAATTTTTTTTTGATTGAAATAATTCAAGTTTTGAATTCTTTTTTTGGAATAAATTTTGCTAAAAGAGCCTGTCAAGTAGCTTGTTAAAATGGGGTTTTTATGAGCTGTTTTCAAAAGACTATCATTGGCAAAGAGGGTTACTTTTTTTCCGTTTCGAGTTACAATTAGGGTATTCTTTTTCGAGTTCAAAACAATCCATTCTTGTTTGTTCTCAAGCTGCCACAAATTGGTAATAAATGTGATTTGCACCACTATAATTGTAAATAATAGCAGGACAAATTTGTTGTAATTTGGCTTTTTGAACCAAACAATTACGGCTAGAATAAAAAGATAACTGCTTATTAAAAACGAAGTGTTTAAAGAAATGTCGCGAATGATAAATTGTTCTAATGAGGCAATGGTGTTTATAATTGTATTCATTCCGAAAATGGTGTATTGCAATATTTTATTCAGAATCACGAATCCAATATCAAAAGCGGCGAGTAGCATAACTAGGGCACCGACTGCCATAATTAGTGTTAGCGCAGGAATTATAAGTAGATTGGTAACAAAGAATAGTCCTGGAAACTGATGAAAGTAATAAATACTTAAGGGCAACGTTCCTATTTGTGCCGCTAAGGATACGGTAAGAATGTCCCATAGATAGGTTGCAATTTTATTTTTTGGCATCCAAATTGAGGACAGTAGCGGTTGTAGCCAAAGAATAAAAAACAAAGCAATATAACTTAATTGAAACCCAACGTCGAATAAAAAGAACGGTTGAAAAATTAAAATCAGTAAAATGGAGACCAATAAAGTATGGTAACTATTTTTGCTCCTTCGAAGGTGATCTGCTATAGCGACAAAAGAAAACATGGCTACCGATCGAACCACAGAAGGGGCCAAGCCCGCCAATATTCCGAAAAGAAATAAGGAGACAAGTAGTAGTAGTAATTTGAGTAAAGATCCTCGTTTGGTATTGGGTATTGGTCGGAGCAAAAAGGTAACAAAGAGTAGTATAAAGCCAATGTGCAATCCAGATACCGACAATATATGTACGGCTCCTGCATATTGATAATCTCGAATAATTTCTGGATCAATGTCTTGTTGTTGCCCCATTATCAAGGCTATAGCGACGTTTAATTCTGCTTTTTGGAAGTTGTTTTTTTCTAGATTTCGAATAATTATGGTTTTTAATCGTGAGGAGTAATACCAAATATCTTTTACTTTTTGGAATCCAATTTTTATATTGTTCCAATCGCAATAGATTTGGGCATAGATTTGTTTGTTGTCGAGGTAGTTGCTGTAATCAAATTGGTACGGATTTTTGGGAGGATTGTTTTTGGATAAAATGCCTCTAATTTGCAAAATAGTTCCGGTTGTTAGAGGTTTGTTGGTGTTGTTTGTGCGGATATTGACAAGTATTCTTCCTGTTTGTGGTTTGTTGTCAATTTGTTTTACAATTGCCACATAGCGCTCATTGGAACTTGAATTTCTCAATTTTTCTCGAATAACAATCGTTACTAAATGTTGTTTCTCAAAAAGCGAGGGATGGCGTGTATAATTGTCTTTTTGAAAATAATGCGTGTGAGCAATTAAAGTGATTATGCCAATGGAGCAAGAGAGTAGGTAAGTGGTGATGCCAAAATAGAGGGTATTCGTTTTTTTTTGCTTTGAAAAATAATAAGCTATCAAAAAAAACGTGGCTGTAATAAAAAGGAAAATGCACGCTGTCTCCGGTTTTAACTTGAAATAATAGGCCAATACGATTCCGAAAATAAACCCGAAAGTGATTCTCGCCAAAGGGAATTGTAGTATTCTCATAAAACTAAAATACAAAATATTTTCAAAACACTGCTAACGCCTTTGTAATTAGTGTTTTATTTTCTTTGAAGTTTTTTTGAAAACAATGGCTGTTTTCCCCCTGAAGTTGCGTGAAGGATGGTAGTGGAGCTCTTTTTTATTGGGCTTTTTTGCCCAATAAAAAAAGCGGGAACGCACAGCCTGACCCGAAGTTTTTTACGGAGGGGCACGCCCAAATTCAGATTTTAATTGTTTTGTCCTGAGATTTATCCCAAATTGGCGACAATCAATTTTGCGGTTTTCTCGCTAGCTCCTATTCCGCCTAGTTTTGTTTCTAGAATATCGTATTGCTCCAAAAGTGTTGTACGATAGTTAGGGTCGAGTATTTTTGTTAATTCCTCCCGTATTCGTTTGGTGGTACAGTCTTCCTGAATTAATTCGGTTACCACTTCTTGGTCCATAATTAAGTTGACTAGCGAAATGTATTTTAGGGTTATAATTCTTTTTGCAATTTGATAAGAAGCCCAGCTGCCTTTGTAGCAAACTATTTCGGGGACTTTGAAAAGTGCTGTTTCTAGGGTTGCTGTTCCAGATGTAACGAGCGCTGCATGAGCATTTCGCAATAAATCGTAGGTTTTGTTGCTTATAAATTTGATGTTGTCATTGGTTATAAATCCTTGGTAAAAGGTGTATTCCTGACTTGGTGCTCCGGCAATTACAAATTGGTATTCGGAAAAATCAGTCACTACACTTAGCATAACCGATAGCATTTTGGTAATTTCTTGTTTTCGGCTTCCTGGAAGAATTGCGATTATGGGTTTTTGGTTTAATTGGTTTTCTTTTCTAAAAGCGGTTGAACTTATTAAAGGCTGATTGTGAATGGCATCGATTAAGGGATGTCCGACAAAGACTACCGGAAAATGGTGCTTGTCTTGGTAAAATTCTTTCTCAAAAGGCAGAATCACATACATTTTGTCGATATCGTGTTTGATGGCCGTGATGCGACTTTCTTTCCAAGCCCAAATTTGAGGCGAAATGTAATAATGGTTTTTGAACCCCAATTTTTTAGACCATTTGGCAATACGCATATTAAACCCAGGATAATCTATAAAAATAATAACGTCGGGCTGAAAAGTAAGAATGTCGGCTTTGCAAATTCTGATGTTGTTCAGGATTGTTTTTAGATTAAAAATGACTTCGATAAATCCCATAAAAGCGAGTTCGCGATAATGTTTGACCAAATTTCCGCCCACATTTTGCATTAAGTCGCCTCCCCAAAACCGAATGTCGGCTTTTGGGTCTTCGTTATATAATGCTTTCATCAGATTCGAACCGTGTAGATCGCCAGAGGCTTCTCCTGCTATAATGTAATATTTCATTTTGTTATTTTTTGGGACGCTTTTTTTATACAAAAATAGTGACGATTGCCGTGATAATTACTGCTAAAACAACACCGCGAGCTATCAGTTCTTTGTCGATTTGGAGTAAAATACCAAAAGCAATCAAGTCTAGAATGGTGCCGAGTGTTATTATTTTGCCAAGATGTCCTTGTTCTTTCATCGCTAGTATTCCTGAAATGAACCCAAAATGGGTAAACAGCGTAATGTAAAGATAGCAACCGAGTAGGGCAATCAAAAGACCAAGAACAAAACCTTTGAGTAAATCGATGCTATTCATTCCAATTCCAGTTTGTTAGTTTTTGTATGGAGTGATGTGCCGTCAAATCAAATTGCACAGGAACGACCGATATGTATCCGTTTGCAAGGGCCCATTCGTCGGTATCTTCGCCTTTGTCTTGGTTTACAAATTCACCCGATAGCCAGTAATAATCTTTGCCCTGTGGCGTTTGTCTTTTGTCAAATTTTTCCATCCAAATTGCTTTTGCCTGACGACAAATTTTTATTCCTTTGATGTCTTTCTCCTTCATTTTAGGGAAGTTGACATTCAGAACAACCCCGTCTGGCAAGTTGTTTTCTAAAACTTCAATGGTTATTTTTCTGACAAATGATTTAGTGCTTTCAAAATCGGCATTCCAATCGTAATCCAGTAACGAGAAACCAATAGCTGGAATTCCTTCGATACCCGCTTCGACCGCAGCACTCATTGTCCCAGAATAAATCACGTTTATAGAAGAGTTGGAGCCATGATTAATTCCCGAAACACATAAGTCGGGTTTTCTTTCTAGAATTTCATGGACAGCAAATTTTACGCAATCTACAGGTGTGCCCGAGCAACTATATTGTGTTATAGAATCATTTTCTTTAGATATTTTAGAGATGTGTAAGGTGCTGTTTATTGTAATAGCGTGACCCATAGCGCTTTGTGCTTTGTCTGGAGCTACGACGACTACTTCGCCAATTTCTGACATTACGGCTATTAATGTTCGTATGCCTGGTGCAGTAATTCCATCGTCATTGGTGACTAATATCAAAGGTCTTTTTTGTTTCATGCTTGGTGTTTTCAAAAAGTAAAAGGATACTAATTTAAGTTATTTGAAACAAATGTAGTAACAGAAATGTTGAAATCAGGAACAAATAAAATAAATTTTATCAACAGGGACGTTTTAACATTAAAGAAAAAAACAATTTTATATCTTTAACAAAAATTTGTGCGATCCTTTTATTTAAGGGCAATATTTTTGCGTTAACTTAGATTAAAAATTGATGAATACTATTACTAGCTTTATGAAAAGAAATTACAAAATAATACTTGTTGTTGTCTGTTTGTCGGCAACATTGTTTGCATTTAATAGTAATGCAAAAAAGGAGGTTGATCCTGATAAAGACAGATTGCTGTTAGAATTATTAACATTTGTTATAGAAAAAGGGCATTACAATCCAGCTACTATTGATGACGCTTTTTCCAAAGGAATTTACAAAGATTATATAAAAGCGTTGGATCCTTCCAAACGTTTCTTCTTGCAATCGGATATTACCGAATTCTCTAAATTCGAAACCGAATTAGACGATCAATTAATCAATAAGGATTTAAGTTTTTTTGAGCTTACTTACACCCGTTTGATGAAAAGAGTCGAAGAAAGCAAGAAAATTTACAAAGAGGTATTGGCTGTGCCTTTTGATTATTCTACAGATGAAAGTTTTAATGTAGATTACGAAAAAGCACCCTATTCTAATAATGCAAATGAGTTGTCTGAAAAGTGGAGGAAGCAGATGAAATTATCGACACTTTCTTCTATTGTTGATAAACAAAAATTAGAAGAGGATAATAAGAAAATGGACGCTAATTATGTAGTAAAATCTTTTGAAAAACTAGAAAAAGAAACCAGAGAAAGTACTTTGGTTACCTTAAATGATTCTTTCGGATTTATGGCCGAACTAAATAGAGAAGATTGGTTTAATCTTTATATAAATTCAATCATGTCTCGTTTTGATCCTCATACCGAATATTTGGCACCTGAAGAAAAAGAACGTTTTGATGTGAGTATAAGCGGAAAACTAGAAGGTATTGGTGCTCGTTTACAAAAGAAAAATGACTTTACGGTAATTGATGAACTTATTTCTGGAGGCCCAGCTTGGAGAGGGAAACAACTAGAAAAAGGCGATATGATAATGAAAGTGGCGCAAGGAAATGCAGAGCCAGTTGATGTTGTTGGAATGCGTTTGGATGATGTAGTCAAAAAAATAAAAGGACCGAAAGGATCTGAAGTAAGGCTCACAGTAAAAAAAGTAGATGGTACGATAAAAATTATTACTATAATTAGAGATATTGTAGAGATTGAAGAAACGTATGCGAAATCTAGTATTGTTGAAAAAAACGGATTGAAATACGGCGTGATTTATTTGCCTAAATTTTATATCGATTTTGAAAATAAAGACGGTAGAGATGCAGGAAAGGATATTGCTATAGAAGTAGATCGATTAAAAAAAGAGGGTGTGAGTGGGATTGTTCTAGACGTACGTAACGATGGTGGTGGTTCTTTGTCTACGGTTGTTGATATTGCGGGTTTATTTATTGAGCAAGGACCAATTGTTCAAATCAAATCGGCTGGTAAAAAGAAAGAGATTTTATTCGATACAGATTTAAAAGTAGAGTGGGACGGTCCTCTGGTTATTATGGTCAATGGGTTTTCGGCTTCGGCCTCAGAGATTTTGGCAGCTGCAATTCAAGATTATAAGAGAGGAATTATTATTGGTAGTAAGCAAACCTACGGAAAAGGAACTGTGCAAAATGTAATTGATTTGAATGGATTTGTGAGAAATAGCTCGGTTGGAGATTTAGGAGCTTTAAAAACGACCACTCAAAAATTTTATAGAATAAACGGAGGGTCTACACAACTCGAAGGCGTAAGCAGTGATGTGGTTATGCCAGACAGATATGCTTATCTAAAAATGGGAGAACGCGACGAAGAAAGCGCCTTACAATGGGACAAAATAGACGCAGCCAGCTATACCGTTTGGAAATACAATGGTAAGTTTGAGCAAGCCATTGCTAACAGTAAATTGAGAATTAAAAACAATACCAATTTTCAATTGATTGAAGACAATGCAAAATGGATTGATAGTAGAAGTGAAGACAATAACTATAGCCTGAATATAGACAAGTATAAAATTGCTCAGAATCAAATAGAAAATAGTGCTAAAAAATACAAGCCAATTGTCGATTATAAAAACAGTTTGAAGTTTACATCGTTGCCAAATGAAATTGAGGGAATGAGTAAAGATTTGGCACTTAAGGAGAAAAGAGATAGATGGCATGAAAGCTTGTCTAAAGACATCTACGTAGAAGAAGCATTGAACGTTTTGGATGATTTACAGAATAAAGCTATTGTAAAAAGAAGCCCAGTTGTTGTAAATAAAAAAGGGAAATTAGTCAAAAATTAGGCTACTTATTTAGAAGTGCAGATTCATATAACTTAAACGCCAGTGAAATTCAAAAGAGTTTCTCTGGCGTTTTTGGTTGTAAATTTTGTATGATTGGTTGTTTTTAATCTTTGTGTTTAGAATGATTTATAAATAGATGATCTGTAACGGTACTAAGTAAGTGTTTTAAAATAAATTGTACCATTACTTTACTATGTTCCTATTTTATAGGAGTTCCGTGAACTTCTTTTTTCCTCGTTCTTTTGCCTTAGCTAGGAGTTGTGAGGCGCGAAGCAAAGCAATCGCATTAAAAATAGTTCAATAGTCCAGTTATTTAAAGCCAACACTCCTGCTCGCCCATCTTTTCTACAAAGGATGACGTCTTGATTGCCACGTTCCTCGCAAGACCAAAATAACTTCGTCAATTCTGTACGCTTTATTTCAAAACCTTTACTAAATAATAATTTTTGACATAGATTTCAAAGATTTTTTTTAATAAATATAATTCACTTTTTTCTAATCTCGGGTAATCTTTTAAATTCTACCGAACTCTTTTCGAAAATTCGTTTTTTTGCGTTTTGGCTTTAGCTAATCCGTGTCATCCGCGTTCCATTTATAAGGCTTTTCTCCTTTAGCAACTCTTTGTCAAAGTCTCCAACCACTTTCTTGAAATCTGTGGCAAAAAAATATAATTAGTCCGCTTTTCTGATAGTTATATATAAAAATAATTGCATTCGTTATTGTAAAATAGTCCAATTGTCAGTTCAAGCTCAGTCGAGAACCATTATAAAATCTTGACTTAATTATATTTTGAGTAAAGCCGAATAGATTCGATGTGACAAAAAAAGAATTGAATCTAGGAATTATAATGAACGCACAAAGTGTATTACTTACTATCAATATCAGTACTTTTATTTGGCTGCTTCTATTTTTGCTTTGACCTCGGCTTCTGTTCCTTCAAAAACTTCGGTAGTTGTTTTTCCGTTTTTAGTTTTAGTAACCGTTCCAACGGTAAGATTGTTAGTTGTGGATAAGTTAATCTCAACCCGTTTTGTATCATATTTACTGGTATCAAAACAATCTGTTTTTTTGTGTAGATATTTTCCGGTTGCATCATAGTTGGATAAACATTTTCCAGTTTCTTCTGTCGAGCAACCACTTTCTCTACACATTTTTGCACATTCTTCTTTAGTCATGGTTGTCATTTTAGAGCTGTCACATTTTGAAGCTGCACAGGGTTTTATTTGAGAATTTTTGTAGCAAGCATCTTTTTGAGTCATTGTGTGATTTCCATTACCTAATATTGGAGCCATAACCAATCCAATCAAACAAGTCAATTTAATCAAGATGTTCATCGATGGTCCCGAAGTATCTTTGAATGGATCTCCAACAGTATCGCCAGTAATCGCTGCTTTATGTGCATCTGAACCTTTGTATGTCATATCGCCATTAATCAAAACTCCTGCCTCAAAAGATTTTTTGGCATTGTCCCAAGCACCACCTGCATTGTTTTGAAAAACAGCCCAAAGTACTCCAGAAACAGTAACTCCCGCCATATAGCCTCCTAACATTTCGGCAACCAAGGAATTGGCATTAGCGTCTCCCATATAAACCAACTTCCCTAAAAGTACAATTGCAATCGGAAAACCGATAGTCATAATTCCTGGTAACATCATTTCGCGTAATGCTGCTTGGGTAGAAATAGCAACACATTTTGCGTATTCTGGTTTGCCAGTTCCTTCCATAATTCCTGGGATTTCCTTAAATTGACGACGCACTTCATAGACCATATCCATCGCAGCTTTTCCGACGGAGTTCATTGCCAATGCCGAAAAAACTACGGGTATCATTCCGCCAACAAACAACATCGCCAAAACGGGTGCTTTAAAAATATTAATTCCGTCAATTCCTGTAAAAGTTACGTAGGCTGCAAATAATGCCAAGGAGGTTAAAGCCGCCGAAGCAATTGCAAATCCTTTTCCGGTTGCGGCTGTTGTGTTGCCAACGGCATCCAAAATATCGGTACGGGTGCGAACTTCTTTTGGCAATTCGCTCATTTCGGCAATGCCGCCCGCATTATCCGAAATGGGTCCAAAGGCATCGATAGCCAATTGCATTGCAGTAGTTGCCATCATTGCCGAAGCGGCTAATGCCACTCCGTAAAATCCTGCAAAAGCATAAGAGGTCCAAATAGCTGCTGCAAATAACAATACCGTAGGAAAAGTAGAAATCATTCCTGTTGCCAAACCAGCAATAACATTAGTTCCTGCTCCTGTACTTGATTTTTGCACGATTGCCATCACAGGTTTTGTGCCCAATCCGGTATAATATTCGGTTACCGATGAGATAGCTCCTCCGACGATTAGTCCAACAATCGTTGCGTAGAAAACACGCATCGACGAAATATCTTTGGCTCCTTCTCCGAAGAAATCCATTTTCATGGTTTCGGGTAGCATATAGTCTACTAAAAAGAAACAAGCTACCGCAGTTAAGGCGATAGAAGCCCAATTTCCTATATTTAATGCTTTTTGAACTTGTGCTTCTTTGGCATCGTTGTCTGTAATTTTTACCAACATCGTACCGATGATAGAGAACAAAATCCCGAAACCAGCAATTGCCATTGGTAATAATATAGGACCAATTCCGCCAAAAGCATCTTCAATTTTCCCACCCATGTCTTTGATGACATAGTTTCCTAAAACCATAGCGGCCAAAACGGTCGCCACGTAGGAACCGAATAAATCTGCTCCCATTCCAGCAACATCTCCTACGTTATCTCCTACGTTATCTGCGATTGTTGCGGGATTACGGGGGTCGTCTTCGGGTATTCCGGCTTCTACTTTACCCACTAAGTCCGCTCCTACATCGGCGGCTTTGGTGTAAATCCCACCACCAACTCTTGCAAATAAAGCAATGGATTCTGCTCCAAGAGAAAAACCGGCTAGTGTTTCTAAAACAATGGTCATATCTTCATTGGTTGTCCAAACTCCGTTCATAAAAAAATGGAAAAAGAGAATAAAGAAAGACGTTAAACCTAAAACTGCCAAACCTGCAACTCCCAAGCCCATCACTGTCCCTCCTCCGAAGGATACTTTTAATGCCTTTGGCAAACTAGTGCGTGCGGCCTGAGTCGTTCTAACGTTGGTTTTTGTTGCAATTTTCATTCCCATATTTCCTGCCAATGCCGAGAAGAAAGCACCAAAAACAAAAGCTACAACAATAAATAGATGTGTTGTAGCTCCAGGTAAAAAGGTGATTCCTGTTAGTACGATACTTGCTCCAACTACAAAAAAAGCTAATAATCGATATTCTGCTTTTAGAAAAGCCAATGCTCCTTCATAAATATAATCTGAGATTTCTTTCATCTTTCCGTCTCCTGCGTCTTGCTTTAAAACCCAAGCTCTTTTGAATGCCATAAATGCGAGTCCAACGAATGCCATTATTATTGGCAAATAAATCATAATTGTGTTCATAAAATTTCGTTTTATTATTGGTTTTGGTTAAAAAATAGTACAAACGAATGTAAACAAAAAAGCAATACTCTTTACGAAGTATTGCTTTTTTTATACAATTTTGGACGGTAAATTATTTAATGCTAAACAATCCCTCTGGTTTATTTTCTATTTGATCAAAACGCTCTGTGCATTCTTTTATAATGGCATACGCTTCGTTTACATCTCCCCAACCACCAACATCTACGGTTTTGTTTTCTAGATCTTTATAAACTTGAAAGAAATGCTCGATTTCTTTTAGTAAATGTGGGTTCATATCTGATAAATCATTTAATGAATTCCAGATTGGGTCAGAAACTGGCACACAGATTACTTTTTCGTCTGGTCCTTTGTCATCTGCCATGTGAAAAACGCCAATTGGCTTTACTTCCATAACGCATCCAGGAAAAGTTGGTTCGTTTACCAGAACCAAAACATCCAAAGGATCTCCGTCTAGGGCTAAAGTTTCTGGAATAAACCCGTAATCTGCAGGATACATCATTGAAGAAAACAACATTCTATCAAAACGCATTCTTTTTATTTCGAAATCGTATTCGTATTTATTTCTACTTCCTCTTGGTATTTCGATTAATACATCGAAAGTTGTTAATTTGTCTGCAGTCATTTTTATTATAGCTTTTCTTTATTTACGAGTGCAAAAATAAGGAAACTATACGTTTCGACAATACTTATTAAGCATTAAATCTTTGTAAATTGTGTAACAAATGTTATTTTAATACACGGTCGTCCTGTTTGTTTTATTTAAAGAAAAATGTCCTAAAATAAAAATGGAATACCAGTGATAGGGACTTTCTTTTGGGCTGTAGGTTTTTATTTCTTGCTTGTCTTTCGATAAATATAATTTTTTGATGGCATTTACTACCGAAATGTCTGCTAGTGTTAGCAAATGTGGGTTTTGCAGACAAAAAAATAAATATCGATTACCCAGTGTCAATTCTTTTTATTAGTGTTGATCAGCTTCAAAATCGACCTTAAAAATGAAATCCAAAGGCTGCTTTTACAGTAAAACGATTGGTATTGGGAGTATTGAGATAGTTACCTCGCCAAGAAAAATCAACTCTAAATACTTTAAAAATATTTCCTATTCCAGCATTGTATTCCCAATATACATTTTCGGGTGCTGTATAAACTAAGCCCGAAGCATTAATGACTCTATTGGCATCAGAAATGGTTCCGTAAACTCCTTTTATACCTATTGTTTCTCTCCAATTTAATTTTCGCATAAACGGAATTCTTGCAAAAATATTTCCGTTAAAGTTATGTTCCCATTGCATCGTAACATATTGATCGGTTACAAATTCGTAAAAATTAAGATTGCTAAACGTGTTTTCGATAGAGAAATATGTTTGGTTTCCAGGAATAACACTCATTAGTCCCAAAGGGATTGTGCCAAAGGTTTTTCCGACTTCGGTAATTATATTTGTGTGTCCTAGCCCACCAATAATTATCGGTTGTTTGTAATATAGTTGTAGTTTGTCATATTTGAAATCACTCTTTAACAGGCCTTTAAAACCGTGGCTGTAGCTGACAAAAAATCGGCTAAAAGGACTGTTGACTTTATTTCTTTCTACTCCGAAACCAATGGTTTTCTTCTTGGGAGTAAATTCTATCTGAACGTTTACATCAGATTGTTTTACGTTATTTTTAGTAATTGCCTTTGTTGCGTCGGTATAGTAATTCAGACTAAAGGTTGGTGATGCTGACTCTAGGGTTCGGTAAGAAAAATCTACTTGAAAGGTTAGGTTTTTAACAGGCTCTATTTCAAATCCAATATTACTCAAATTGATATTGGTTAATTTACCATTGCTGCCTGAGGTAAATACTGCCGACGAAGCAAAACTTCTTCCTAACACATCGGTTGTTGTAGTGAGACTTGCGCCTATTTGTTCGATATCGCGTCTGTTTCCCCCTGAGAGGATAATTCGATTTTTCTTGTCGACCATCCATTTGCCAGAAATACCATATTTAAATTTATCATCTTTAAAACCATATGCTGTATATGCTTGTAATCTCCAAGTATCACTGGGGCCAAAATAGGTTCTTATTCCTGTTCGCAAACGAATTCCCTCGACTTCATTATATCCAAATGTTGAAAAAATGGGACCATAATCGAAATGATTGAATCGAACATAACCAGTTCCCAAAATAGAAACTAAACTGTACAGCTTCTTGAATTTCTTGACCGTCTTCAGTGTGTCAAGCATTTTATAAACTCCTAATTCGTCTTTACTTAATTTTTCGAAACGATTTTCATGCCAAAAAGTGTCGGGCTTATCATATACACCCTGATCCCATTGATTAACACTTTCTTTGTAAAATCCGAGTGGTTTAGTTTCGTTAAATTTATGATTTCGATACAAGGTAGTTCGTTTGCCATATACTCCTTTTGATTTTTCTTTTTTATTTAAAGCAAAATCAGACATCATATAATCACGAGTAAGAAGGAAAACGGAATCATTTACCACTTCAAATTCCTGTTCTAAGTATATATCTTTTACCCAGTTAATATTAGCACTTTTGGTAACTGCCATATTGATGTTTTTAATGGCAAACGTGGTATCATTTACCCAAAAATTCCCTTTGAAAGTCAATTCGTTTTTGCGCCTTGGGTAAAATACAATGTTGTAACACCATTTTTTATCCACAAAGGAGCTGTCTTTCAATACATAATTATAAACATCAATTCCAGTCTTTGATAATGGACTAGTAAAACTTTTGTCAAAAAAAGTAAGATAATTGTCGTAAATATCGTAATTTGAATATAAATCTTTGATAAATGTATTTACGCCATCATTATTGTTTAATCCAGAATTTTTATTTGCTTTTAGAGTTTCTTTTCTTTTCGATATTTTATTGTCTCCATAAACATCATAAAGTGATTCGTTTATGAAAATAGGTAAATAGGTTTTTCCTGTAATTTTCGAAGTATCTACTTGTTTAAAGATAAATTCCATACCTCTAAAAATCTTATTTTTCATAAAAGCACTGTCAATGGTGTTCATGTCAAACTCGACTTTCTCGTATTTTTCCATTTGGTATTGGTCGAACAAATATAATCCGTTTTTACGTTTTCTTTCCCAAATTTTTCTAAGAATGTCCAATGCGGGGTTGTTCTTTTTGGAGGTTTTACCAGTAAAAATAACAACTTCTTTTAGGTTTTCGATTTCTTTTAGTTGAATGATAAAATTATAATTAACCAATTTTTTCAAAGTAATTTCTTTTTCAGAAAAACCCATCGAGGACACGACCAAAGTGGCATAGTCTTTTGGAGATTCTAGATAAAAATGACCATCTTCATTGGTCACAATTCCTTCATTAGAATTTTTGAATACGACATTTGCAAAAGGAATTGGCTGTTTGAGTTGATCCAAAACAGTCCCACTTACTTTTGTTTGTGCCAGACTTTTATTTGCAAAAGCAAATAAAAAAAACATTCCCAATACCACTAATCTCTTCATAATTTTTTCCTCCAAAAAAAAACTTCATCAATTTCCTGATGAAGTTCCAAATATAGTTAATTCCTTATTTATTTTATTTGAAATGAGATTATTCGACTGTTAAAGTTTTCAACCTCCAAAAAAACAAAAATTACTTTTTGTACAATACCTTTTTTACGGCTTTGATTACGTCGTTGGCATTTGGTAACCATTCTTTTAATAAAACAGGAGAATAAGGAGCGGGCGTGTCTGCAGTAGTAATGCGCTGAATTGGTGCGTCCAAGAAGTCGAAAGCACGCTCTTGAACGATATAAGTGATTTCTGACGCTACGCTTGCAAAAGGCCATGCTTCCTCAAGAACAACCAATCGGTTTGTTTTTCTAACCGATGTCAAAATCGTTTCGTGATCCATAGGACGTACAGTTCTTAAATCGACAATCTCGCATGAAATCCCTTCTTTTGCCAATTCATCGGCAGCTATAAAAGCTTCTTTAATAATTTTACCAAAAGAAACAATCGTTACATCTGTTCCTTCTCGTTTTACATCTGCAAGACCAAGCGCAATGGTGTATTCTCCGTCTGGCACTTCGCCTTTGTCTCCATACATTTGCTCCGACTCCATAAAAATAACAGGATCGTTATCACGAATGGCTGCTTTTAATAACCCTTTTGCATCATAAACCGTAGAGGGGACTACTACTTTAAGTCCAGGAGTATTGGCAAACCAATTTTCTAAAGCTTGTGAGTGTGTTGCTCCCAATTGGCCTGCCGAAGCAGTTGGTCCACGAAAAACAATGGGTACGTTAAATTGTCCTCCTGTCATCTGACGCATTTTGGCAGCGTTATTTATAATTTGATCAATTCCAACCAAACAGAAATTAAAAGTCATGTATTCTACAATCGGGCGACAACCGTTCATTGCCGATCCTACAGCAATACCTGTAAAACCAAGTTCAGCAATCGGAGTATCAATTACTCTTTTTTCGCCAAACTCTGCAAGCATTCCTTTCGATGCTTTGTAGGCACCGTTATATTCTGCAACTTCTTCACCCATTAAGTATATCGACTCATCGCGACGCATTTCTTCACTCATCGCTTCGCAAATTGCCTCTCTAAATTGTATCGTTCTCATATTTTATATTGTGTGTGTATTTTTCGAAAAGCAAAAATAAATATTTTTAACCACTTAAAAGCATAAATCAACCTAAAATAAAACCTATTTATATGTATCTTTTTCAGGAGCTATTCCAGCTATTCGCTCTATCTTTTTTCTTGCTAAAGAAGCAAGAAAAAAGGATGCCGCTACTATCTGGGCTACGAAATCGATGTAATAGATTCTTTTTGGAACAAGCAAGATTTTAAATTGTAGTAAAAAAAATACAAAGTAGTATTTTAAACCTTAAATTTGTTAACTAAAAAGCAGCTAGAAAAATAAAATAAAATCATTTTCAACCCAAACAATTGATGAGTTGGCAGAATTCTACCCGCTTAATTCTCAAATTACGAAATCGTTATAACAATCAAAAATATTATGCATGCATAGTATTTTATTCGAAATATTATTATAATTTTGTAAAAGACATTCATCTACAAAAAACATATACTTATGAAAATATTAGTTTGCATCAGTCACGTTCCTGATACTACTTCAAAAATCAACTTTGCCAATGGCGATTCTGAATTTGACACCAATGGAGTACAATATGTAATTAATCCAAACGACGAATTTGGGTTAACACGTGCCATTTGGTTCCAAGAACAACAAGGCGCAACAGTTACTGTTGTTAATGTTGGCGGTCCAGATACAGAACCTACTTTGAGAAAAGCTTTGGCAATTGGCGCTAATGAAGCCATCCGTGTAAACGCAAATCCTACAGACGGTTTCTTTGTAGCAACTCAACTTGCCGAAGTAATTAAAAAGGGTAGCTACGATGTGGTAATTGCAGGAAAAGAATCGTTGGATTACAATGGAGGAATGGTTCCAGGAATGATTGCGGGAATCCTAGGCTACAACTTTTTAAATTCTTGCACCAATATTACTGTAGAAGGTAGTACAGTAAAAGCAGTTCGAGAAATTGATGGAGGGAAAGAAACCGTAAGTACCACTTTGCCAGTAATCATTGGAGGTCAAAAGGGATTGGTAGAAGAAAAAGACCTCCGCATCCCAAACATGAGAGGAATTATGACTGCTCGATCAAAAGCATTAACAATTCTAGAACCAGTTGCTGCTGTTGCCAACACCAAAGCAGTAAAATTTGAAAAACCAGCTCCTAAATCTGCTGTAAAATTAATATCAGCTGATAACTTAGACGAATTAATCAATTTATTACACAACGAAGCAAAGGTAATTTAGGGATTGGATTGCTGATTGAAGATTAAAGATTTTTGATTGCTGATGGCAAAAAAATCTAAAATCTTTAGTCTAAGTTCTAAAATCTAAAATCACAAGTCTAAAATCTAAAATCTAAAATCACAAATTATTATGTCAATATTAATATATGCAGAATCTGCAGAAGGAAAATTTAAGAAAGTAGCTTTCGAATTGGCTTCTTACGCAAAAAAAGTAGCCCAATCATTAGGAACTACAGTTACTGCGGTAACGGTAAACGCTGGAGATGTTTCGGAATTATCAAAATACGGAGTAGATAAAGTTTTAAAAGTAAACAACGATAAATTAGCAGGTTTTACAGCAAAAGCATACGCCGACGTTATCAAACAGGCAGCTCAAAAAGAAGACGCTAAACTAGTATTACTTTCGTCTACTACAGATAGTATTTACTTATCTTCTTTGGTCGCAGTAGCATTAGAAGCTGGGTTCGCCTCCAATGTTGTTGGTTTGCCAGTAAGTACTTCTCCTTTTCAAGTAAAAAGAAATGCTTTTTCAAACAAAGCTTTCAATATCACAGAAATATCAACAGATGTAAAAGTTCTTGGTCTTGCCAAAAACTCGTATGGGATTTTTGAAACCGCTTCAACGCTAACGCAAGAAGATTTCAACCCAACCATTGGAGACAATGATTTTGGAGTAAAAGTAGAATCTGTAGAAAAAGTTTCTGGAAAAGTTTCTATCGCCGATGCAGATATTGTAGTTTCTGCTGGACGCGGATTAAAAGGTCCCGAAAACTGGACAATGATAGAAGAATTGGCTTCTGTGCTTGGTGCAGCAACAGCATGTTCTAAGCCTGTATCCGATCTAGGATGGAGACCTCACGGAGAACACGTAGGACAAACAGGAAAGCCAGTTGCTACCAATTTATATATTGCCATTGGTATCTCTGGTGCAATACAACACATTGCAGGAATCAACTCTTCAAAAGTAAAAGTGGTTATCAATAGTGATCCCGAAGCACCTTTCTTTAAGGTAGCCGATTACGGAATTGTAGGTGATGCATTCGAAATAATTCCTCAATTAATCGAGAAATTTAAAGCATTCAAAGCGCAACAGTCTTAATTTTAAAATTCTCTTTTAAAAATATAGCTACCTAAAATGAAGATATTCGTATCTTTGCTTTAAGGTAGCTTTTTTACGGGAATAATTTTGTTAAAAAAAGCTTACTTTTAATTGATAATAAAAAACTTAATGAAGTACGCCGTACTTTTTAATTCTGCATTATGAGCTTAGTTAAATTAACGATAAAAGGAATATCTTACAGTCAAACTCAAAATGGCGCTTACGCTTTAATTTTGAACGAAGTCGATGGCGAAAGAAAACTGCCAATTGTGATTGGTGCTTTTGAAGCGCAATCTATCGCAATTGCTTTGGAAAAAGAAATTAAACCACCACGCCCATTGACGCATGATTTATTCAAAAATTTTGCAGAACGCTTTGACATTGTTGTCAAACAAGTCATAATTCACAAACTAGTCGATGGTGTTTTTTATTCCAGTATTATTTGCGAAAGAGACAAAATAGAGGAAATTATTGATGCTAGAACTTCAGATGCGATTGCATTGGCATTGCGTTTTAGTGCTCCTATTTTTACTTACAAAAATATTCTTGACAAAGCAGGGATATTCCTAAAATCGAACCCATTACAAACGGATAAAGATTCGCAAGAGATAGACGATATTTTGTCTAATCCAGATACTTTCGGACATGAAGAAGAGAGTAATCAATCGGGGAGTACGTATGCTAAACACAGCCTTCAGGAATTAAGCGAATTATTGGATCTGGCTGTAGAACAGGAAGATTACGAAAAAGCAGCGAAAATTCGTGATGAAATTTCGAAGAGAGAATCTTAAATTATTGATCGGCAGTCCGTTTTTTACTGTTCTGATAGCAGGTTTTTGAAAACTAAATTTCTAAACGCATAAAAATATAACCATAAAAACGAGCAGATTGCTCCGTTCCTCGTAAAAACATGAAACAATATTTAGATTTAGTGCAACACGTTATGGAAAACGGTTGTCAAAAAGGCGATAGAACTGGAACGGGAACAAAAAGTGTATTTGGATACCAAATGCGATTTGATTTGAGCGAGGGTTTTCCGATGGTTACCACCAAAAAGTTACATCTAAAATCTATTATTTACGAATTGCTTTGGTTTTTAAAAGGCGATACAAACATTAAATATCTTCAGGAAAACGGGGTGAAAATATGGGATGCTTGGGCAGATTCCAACGGCGATTTGGGTCCTGTTTATGGTCATCAATGGCGCAACTGGAATAGTGAAGAAATTGACCAGATCTCGGAGCTCATTGCCGAACTCAAAACTAATCCCAATAGTCGCAGAATGCTCGTTTCTGCCTGGAACCCGTCTGTGCTTCCCGATACCACTAAATCATTCGAGGAAAATGTTGCCAATAACAAAGCCGCATTGCCTCCATGCCATGCTTTCTTTCAGTTTTACGTAGCTTCTCCCGATGTGTCAAAAGGAGAAACCAAAGGAAAATTATCTTGTCAATTGTACCAACGAAGTGCCGATATTTTCTTGGGAGTTCCTTTTAATATTGCTTCGTATGCTTTGTTTACCATGATGATTGCGCAGGTTTGCGACCTAGAAGTCGGCGAATTTATTCACACTTTTGGCGACGCTCATATTTACAACAACCATTTTGAGCAATTGGAATTACAATTGTCTCGCGAGCCAAAATCGTTACCAAAAATGATTTTGAATCCAGCAGTAAAAGATATTTTCGATTTTGATTTTGAGGATTTTACACTCGAAGGATACGAACCACATGCACTTATAAAAGGAAATGTTGCGGTGTAAAAATAAGTGTTTCATAAAATGGATTCTGAACTACTTAGTACATTAAAGGGTTTGTTTTTAGCTACTTTTCAAAAGCTTATTATTCTTAAACTCTAATACCTACAAGGTCTTTTTTGACCTTGTAGGTGTGTTTTTCAAGTTATTGGTTTATTCAAAAAGCTTAATACGTATAAACTCTACTATTAACTCATGCGTTTGCTTTGGTCTTCTTTATTAATTTATTATTAACATGGTGAGTTTTGCATTTTGTTCTTTATCCTTACCTCATTCAATATTTTTATCTCTAGTTGCTTGTAAAACATTTGATTGTGATTTTCAAGCGACAACTCCCTTTAATGCTGATTATTAAAAAAAGGTTGCTTTTTGGTAAATTTCGCAAAAAAAGAACTATAAAATTTCATATTAAAAAAAAGAAAACGTTTTCTCTTTAAATAATCTCCCAAGAAAATACGTTTTCCGAAATAAATTTTATCTTTATAATCTAAAAATTATGTACATGGAAAAAGAACTGCACGAACAGTATGAATATGCCCGAAGAAGATTAAAGCAAAAAAAGATGTTGTATTTTCATTTTGTAATTTTCATTTTAGGCAGTCTTTTTTTGTTTATCAGTAATACTTATTTAGACCATGGTATTAATCCAAATTGGTGTATCTGGGTAATTACTATTTGGTTATTTCTCTTTATCCTACACTTCATAAAAGTATACATAACAGATCGGTTTATGAATAAAAACTGGGAAAGAGAGCAAATAGACCGTTTGGTTGCTCAACAACAAAAAAGAATAAACCAATTACAAACACAAATCGAGAAAGATTCTTCAAAATAATTTCAAAATAAAATGATAGTAATGATTGCGGCTGTAGCCGAAAATAATGCACTCGGAAAAAACAACGAACTGGTTTGGCATCTTCCAAATGATTTTAAAAGATTTAAATCACTTACTACGGGACACCACATTGTTATGGGGAGAAAAACTTTTGAAAGTTTTCCAAAACCCTTGCCCAACAGAACACATATAATAATTACAAGGCAAAAAAATTACCATCCAGAAAATTGTATTGTTGTAGACAGTATTGAAAAAGCTATTGCGATCTGTCCAAAAGAGGATACATCCTATATTATTGGCGGTGGAGAAATTTATACTTTAGGCCTCCCGTTTACCGATAAAATCGAAATTACTAGAGTACATCACCACTTTGAGGCCGATACTTTTTTTCCTAAAATCAATATAGAAGAATGGAAAATTCTCCAATCAGAATTTAATCCTAAAGATGAGAAACACGACTATGATTACACTTACCAGACCTATGGTAGGAAATAAGGAAGTATAATGTTTGTAGAAAGATAGAAAACGTAGCAAAATTTCAGTAAAACGCTTTGAAATCATTGACAGAGAGATACTCACTGATAAAAGCCTTATCAATAGAAGACCGATCAAACGGATTTGCTAAAGTGAAAAGCTTATGAAAGTAGATTTTGAAAAGAATTAGAATTAATTAATCCATTCGTGCTTTACTTTTTTTGATCCTAAAATGAATCTTTTAAAAGCACACGAATGTGAGGAATAGTGCTCCCTTTAAAATAAAAAAAAGCACCCCATTTTTGCAGGATGCTTTTTATTTATGCAATGAATAAAAAAAATGACTTTTCTTGAAACACCATTGATGACATTAATTAAAACTATGTTCAAAAAGAACGAACGAAGTACAATCAATCCCAAATAGAGAGTATCTCTCAAAAAACAGGTTTTTAATGCCAAATACCACGAAGGCCTTAAAAACACATAAAATTAAATCCCCAAAAACAAATTTAATTGTAAGAACGTATTTGCGCTTTTTTGCAATACTCCATTTAATAAATAGAGTTGCAGAAGAGTTACAAGAACAAATGGTATAATAGCACCGAAAACTACCATTTGATTTGAGTCATTAAATCATTGAACTAAATATGAATATCTAATACAGCAAAATACAGCAATAAAAACGTCACATACAATACCCACTTTTAGTGATATTTCAAAAAAAATCAATTTATTTTTATTGGACTTAGAAAACAGTAAATTTGTAGAAAAGTTCCTTTTTACTAAAAAATATCTTCCTGTAAATCCCCAGATTACATTTAAAATTTGCTTAGTTTGTGCTATATTTGTACAAATAATAAAAATGTCAAAAGAAATAACACCATACAAAAATTCAACATTAGGCAAGAAAGAACAAGTTGCTAAAATGTTTGACACCATCTCTGGGAACTACGATAACCTGAATCGAGTTATATCTTTTGGGATAGATGTAAAATGGAGAAAGAAAGTTTTAGAATTGGTAGTAAAGTCAAATCCTAAAATTATTTTGGATATTGCTACGGGAACTGGAGATTTGGCTATTTTGATGGCCAAAACAGATGCCGATAAAATTATAGGATTGGATATTTCTGCTGGGATGCTTGAAATTGGGAAAAACAAAATAGAAGCAAAAAATCTATCTAATACTATCGAAATGGTTTTGGCAGATTCGGAAAACATGCCTTTTGGAGATAACACTTTCGACGCTATTACAGTCGCATTTGGAGTTCGAAATTTTGAAAATTTAGAAAAAGGTCTCGCCGAAATACTACGAGTTTTAAAACCCAACGGAATATTTGTTATTCTTGAAACTTCGGTGCCTGTAAAGACACCTTATAAACAAGGTTATGCTTTTTACTGTAACAACATACTACCAATTATAGGAAAAATCTTCTCAAAAGATACTGTTGCCTATGGGTATTTATCCGAATCTGCAGCAGCTTTCCCTTATGGAGAAGTCTTAAACAATATTTTGAGAAAAGTTGGGTTTATAGAGGTACAAGCAATGTCACAAACATTTGGGGTTGCTACTATTTATTCTGGTTCAAAAAAATAACATTCAAAATTTTGGGACAACCTATGAAAGGAGCAGGACTGTAGTTGGTCTTAATTGAAAATCATCGAATACTAAAATAGTAATCGATACGATAAATACCAGTGAAGTTGTGCGACCCGAGCTTTTGCGAATAGGCGAAGCAATTCGGTATTCTATAAAAAAAACAAATAGTATCTACTTATGAGAAAATTAATTATACTCTTTTTACTGTTTTTTACAATCAAAGGAAATGCTCAGTTTACAAGGAGTATCTTTAGTAAAGACCCCATTATGAATCTTGAAAACTGGGATAAGCAAAGGGTGTATTTTGGATTTTATCTGGGATTCAATTCATACGATTTTAAGTTAGATTATAAAGACGTAGGAGATGATGTTTTGGTTAAAAGAACGACCGGATTTAATGTAGGTTTAGTAAGTGATTTAAAGCTTTACGACCACATCAACCTGCGTTTTGAACCGGGTTTATATTATACCCAAAGAGATTTGCATTACCCGATTAGTAGTGGTCTCGTATCCGAATCAGACAGGATAAGAGAAGTAAGTAGTACCAACATTCATTTTCCTCTATTGTTGAAGTTTTCTGCACTCAGAACAGGAAATGTTCGCCCTTATTTACTCGGAGGTGCATCTGCTACGCTAAATTTATCTAGTAATCAAAAATCTAAAGACGATAATTTGGAAGATCAATTTCGCGTAAAGACTTGGACAACCAATTATGAATTGGGTTTCGGTATTGATTTGTTTTCTGAATATTTTATATTTTCTCCATCCATACGAGGTGTTTTTGGTATAAATGATGAATTAATTCGTGACAAAGATGCCAACAGCCCTTGGACAGGCAATATTGAATCTCTAAAAACTAGAGCTGTTTTTATTAACTTTACTTTTCACTAGAGACTAGTTTTTAGTCGCAGCATTGCCTTTTAGTGTAAACTGTGACCGAAAATTAAAAACTATCCGGAAGGCTATTTAGAATAATTGAGATGGCTACTTCATTACAATGCAACCAGAAACGATGAAAACTTGTATTTATGTTTTGAATCGGGTTTAAAAAATACAACTCCGACAAAAAATGATTAATTTTGTTGAAGGTTTTTAGAGAAAATAAATATGAAGGCAAGATATATAAACCCATTTACCGATTTCGGATTTAAGAAAATCTTTGGAGAAGAAGCTAGCAAGCCTCTGCTTATTGATTTTTTGAATGCATTATTGCTACAAACTAACAAAATAATTGATCTAACATTCAAAAACACAGAACAATTAGGACAAACGGAATTCGATAGAAAAGCAATTTATGATATTTACTGCGAAAACGAAATAGGCGAAAAATTTATTGTCGAATTGCAAAAAGCAAGACAAAATTATTTTAAGGAAAGAACTATTTATTACGCCACTTTTCCAATTCAAGAACAGGCAGAAAGAGGAGAATGGAATTATAATTTGAAAGCCGTTTACTGTATAGGTATTTTGGATTTTACTTTTGACGATTACGAAAATGAACTCGAAAAAAACGAAGTCGTTCATACTATAAAATTAAAAAATCAAAATGGTAAGACATTTTACGAAAAACTGACCTACATTTATCTTGAAATGCCTAATTTCAAAACTGATGAAGTCAATTTGAAAACTCGATTAGACAAATGGTTGTATTTTATTAAACACTTGGAAGATTTTCAAACTATTCCGATAATATTTACTGACGAAATTTTCTCGAAAGCCTTTGAAAAAGCGGAACTTGCATCATACAATCAGGCAGAACGAGACAGGTATCAAACAAGTCTGAAGTCCTTTAGAGACAACAAAGCCGTTTTTGATTATGTCAAAGATACCGCCTACGATGAAGGGAAACTCGAAGGAAAACTCGAAGGAAAACTCGAAGGGAAACTCGAAGGGAAGCTCGAAGGAAAATTGGAACGAAATTTTGAAATTGCAAAAAGTGCAAAACAAATGGGACTAAAAACAGGAGATATCATTTCCTTGACAGGACTTACAAAAGAAGAAATTGAAAAGCTATAAAACACCCCCACTTTAATTTATTACTAGAGATTACTTTTTAGTCTCAATCTGTTCGCTAGCCATTAGTTATTTCGAATTAGTCTAATGAAAAATTTATTTAAAAAAAAACAATAATCACAACTATTCAGCCTATACCAAATTGATGTAGGATTTAAATAAAAAAAAAGATACGAATTTGCACAAATTGTATTGTAAAATGGGATTCGATTTTTGTTTTCAATACGTCTTAATTGTTACAATTCGTGCAAAAATTTTGTTAGTTCGAATAGTTGCGAAGAATCAATAGTACAAGTGGGTACTAAAAATTAAAAGCTACCTCTACGAAACTCACTTAAAATAATGGCAGTTGCAGTCGCTACATTTAGGCTTTCGGTTTGCTGAAGTGCTCCAAAACGAGGAATTGAAAGCCGGTTTTTGGATTGTTTTTCGAGTTCGGCAGAAATTCCATTCGCTTCATTTCCCATAATAACAATTCCTTCTTGTGGCAAGTTAGTTTTATAGATAGAATCTCCGTCCATAAAGGTGCCAAAAACAGGTAAATTAGATTGACTTATAAAAGAATTCAAATCAATATAATTTACGTTGACTCTCGCAATAGATCCCATTGTAGCTTGAACCACTTTGGGATTATAGATATCAACTGTTTCTTTTGAGCATAGTAATTGTTTAACCCCAAACCAATCGCAGAGTCTGAGTATCGTTCCTAGATTTCCAGGATCTCGAATAGCGTCGAGGGCAATGACTAGTCCCGTTTCGATAATTGGTTTTTCGGCGGGTATTTTGAACACCGCCAAGCAGCTGTTAGGAGTTGTTAAAGCACTTATTTTACGGAGTTCGCCTTCGTTAATTAGTGTTTTTTTAGTGTTCAAAACACGCTCAAAATCTGTTCTTGTAGTGTAAAGATGTTCTAATTCAAAATTGGAATCTAACAACTCTTGCACTACTTTTACACCTTCGGCAAAAAACAATTGATACGTAAAACGGTGTTTTTTTTGTTGTAAACTTGATATAAGTTTTATTTGGTTTTTACTAACCATAAAATAATGTACTTTTGAATTAAATATAGTAAGACACTTGAAAAATATTTTCACAAAAATAACAGCATTTATTCTAATTGCAATACTAATTTCTGGTTGCAACACAGAAAAGAATGTTCCGAGGGGAAAACAACTTCTTAAAAAAAACGAAGTTTTTGTAAACAATAAAAAAACAAAGGACGAAAACATCCAAAATCAATTGTATCAAAAGCCCAATAGTACCATTTTAGGCTACAATTTTAGGTTGAATTTATACAATCTGGCAAAGCAAAATCCGGATTCGATATACAAAGCAAAATTCGTAAATGATCCCGAAAAATACAAAAGAAAATCAAAATGGTTGTCGGCAAAACAAGTAGATCAACTTGGAAAATCATTTTTCTACCTTGGAATTCATGATTTTTTGAAAAAAACAGGGGAGCCACCTGTAATTATCGATCCATCGAAAACAGATAAATCTATCCTCCGATTGAAGCATCATTATTTTAATACGGGGTATTTTAATGTCAAAGCACAATCAAAATTAGACTCTCTGTCGCCTAAGAAAGCTAAAATGATTTATACAATTATCACTGGCAAAGCGTACACTATAGATACATTAAAAACAACGATTCATACTCCAGCCCTAGACTCTTTGTTTCAGGAGAAAAAAGCCAATTCTTTTATAAAAAGCGGAAATCAGTTTAAAACTGCCGATTTTGAAGAAGAAAAAGATCGTATCGCTACACAATTTAGAAATAATGGTGTTTATAATTTTCAGCCCAACTACGTAACTTTTGATATTGACACCATTAATAAATCGGATAAGGCAAATGTAAATTTAATCATTAATAATTATACTTTTCAAGAAAAAGATTCTACCAAAACAGAACCCTTTAAAATATACAAAATAAGTGATGTTAATATTTATACTGATTATTCTCCAAACAGAAAAGATCAAATTATAACAGACAGCATAACTCACAATGGGATCAATTTATACAGTCACGAGAAACTAAAGTACAAACCGTTTGCTATAACAGATGCTGTTTTTATTGCAAAAGGATTGCCTTTTGCAGAATTTAAAACCGTTTTGACTACGCGCTACCTAAACAATCTGAAAATATTTAATTACCCTAGTATACAATATGAAGTAGATAAAAGAGACAGTACATCACAATCTTTGATTGCCAAAGTGTACCTAACTCCCCGTAAAAAGTACAGCTTTGGTTATACGCTAGACGTGAGTCATTCTAATATTCAGGATTTTGGTATTGGTGCCAGTATTTTTGAAACCATCCGAAACGTATTTAATGGTGCTGAGACATTAGACATTTCTGCTCGAGGCAATATAGGATCTTCTAAGGATTTGGCAAATCCCAACGATCAATTTTTTAATGTATACGAATATGGATTAAATCTTAAACTCAATCTTCCTCGAATCTTTTTGCCTTTTGGCACAGAAAAAATAATACCCAAAAGTATGATTCCTTCAACATCGATAGCTGCGGGTTTTGCTACTCAAAAAAATATTGGACTCGACAAGGAAAACCTAACGGGTTCTTTTACCTATAATTGGACACCAAAAAGATACAATACGGCTCGTTTGGATCTTTTTAATGTACAGTTTGTTCGAAATTTGAATCCCGAAAATTACTTTAGAGTCTACAGTTCCTCCTATAGAGCCCTCAACACAATAGCTCAGAACCCAAAGTACAATGTCGATCGTTCTTATTTTGATGAAAATGGGAATTTGACAATCGAAAAAAGAGGGGCCGATTTGTTTACTTATGACGCTTTAACAGGCGTTATACCTCTCACTACTTCCGACTTTCAAAGCGTTAAAAGCACCGCAGAACGAAAATATAGACTTACCGAGAACGATTTTATTCTAGCAACAAGTTTCACATTTACAAAAACATCAAAAAAAACCCTACAAGACAACGACTTTTATCAGTTCAAAACAAAAATAGAATCGGCAGGATCGCTTTTGACATTAATTTCGAGTACTGCTAAATTACCTAAAAATGAAAATGGAAATTACAATATTTTTAATCTAGAATATTCAGAATATCTCAAGACCGAATTCGATTATATTAAACATTGGGATTTATCTAAAGAAAAAATAATTGCTTTTAGAGCCTTTTTTGGTATTGCGATTCCGTTTGGGAACTCGAACTACATTCCTTTTTCAAGAAGTTATTTTTCTGGAGGGTCAAATGATATAAGAGCTTGGCAACCCTATGCGTTAGGACCAGGGAGTAGTGGTTCTATATATGATTTTAACGAAGCAAATATGAAACTTACTATTAGCAGTGAGTTTCGATTTAAAATTTTCGGCAATCTAAAAGGGGCTTTGTTTGCGGATGCTGGAAATGTTTGGAATGTACTAGACGATACCATCTATACCTCCGAGGAGCAAAAGGAAACCTTTACAAGTCTAAAAGACTTAAAAACCATTGCATTAGGTTCTGGATTTGGGCTTCGATACGATTTGAGTTTTTTTGTTGTTCGTTTTGATATTGGTTTCAAGACTTATAATCCAGCCAATCAAATAAGTAAAAAATGGTTTCAAGAATATAATTTCGGGCACTCCGTTTTAAATTTTGGAATAAATTATCCATTCTAATGCTAATTAATCCCTATTTTTGCAAATTCAAACTAAGAACTAAAAAAAACCAATTAAAAAAATCACAATGGCACACAAAATCAAACCAGGCGTAGCTACAGGAGATCAAGTACAAGAAATTTTTGATTATGCAAAAGAAAAAGGATTTGCACTTCCTGCAGTAAATGTAACTGGATCAAGCACTATAAATGGTGTTCTAGAAACCGCTGCAAAACTTAATGCTCCCGTAATTATTCAATTTTCAAATGGTGGAGCACAATTTAATGCGGGAAAAGGACTTTCGAATGCTGGAGAAAAAGCAGCAATCGCAGGAGGAATAGCTGGTGCTTTACACATTCACACTTTGGCAGAAGCATACGGAGCAACTGTAATTTTACATACCGACCATTGTGCCAAAAAATTATTGCCTTGGATTGACGGTTTACTAGATGCTTCCGAAGCACATTTTGCAACAACAGGAAAGCCGTTATTCAGCTCCCACATGATTGATTTGTCGGAAGAACCAATCGAAGAAAATATCGAAATCTGTAAAGAATATTTGGCTAGAATGAGCAAAATGGGAATGACATTGGAAATCGAACTTGGTATTACAGGTGGTGAAGAAGATGGCGTTGATAATTCGGATGTAGACAGCTCAAAATTATACACCCAACCAGAAGAAGTAGCGTATGCCTACGAAGAATTATCTAAAATAAGTCCACGATTTACTATCGCAGCTGCTTTTGGGAATGTTCATGGTGTTTACAAACCTGGAAATGTAAAATTCACACCAAAAATTCTAAAAAACTCTCAAGATTTTGTTCAAAACAAATTCAACACTGGGAACAATCCAGTAGATTTTGTTTTTCACGGTGGATCTGGTTCTACATTGGAAGAAATTAGAGAAGGAATTAGCTACGGTGTGGTAAAAATGAACATCGATACCGATTTACAATTTGCATTTACCGAAGGAATTCGTGATTTTATGGTAAACAATATTGATTACCTTAAAACTCAAATTGGAAATCCAACCGGTGCTGATGCTCCAAACAAAAAATATTACGATCCAAG